>PWEU01000255.1 GCA_003554005.1 Nitriliruptoraceae bacterium | reverse complement strand
GTCAGCGTGTCCGGCCTGGACGACGACAACCTGCTGTCGGCGGACGACCTGGCGCGTCTGGCCGCTGCCGGCCTCGTGCACCCTGAGCTCGGCCCGGTGCTCGCCCGCGAGGTCGTGACGCTGCCGGGGCAGGGGGAGTTGCCGACCCGCAACGAGCTGCTGGCCCGCTATCCCGACGCCACCGGCGTCAAGACCGGGTTCACCTCGGCGGCCGGCTACTCGCTGATCGGCAGCGCCGAGCGACAGCAGCGTGAGCTCGTGGCCGTGGTGCTCGGTGCCGGGGAGGACCCTGCCCGGTTCGAGCTGGCGACCCGGCTGCTCGACCTCGGGTTCGACGGCTACGAGGCCCGGCTGCTCGACGCCGAGCTGCGGTTCGCCGTCGCGGGGGGCTCGGTCGCGCTCGAGGTCGAGGAGCACGAGGTGGTGGTCCCGACGGGGGAGTCGGCGTCGCTGTCGCTGCCGGTCGCCTCGCGCCCACCCGAGGGGGACGTGCAGGTCCCGATCCTGGTCGGGGAGCGTGAGGCCGGTCGGCTGCCGGCGGTCCTGGACCGCAGCCAAGCCCCCGCGCCGGTCGAGGCGGGGGCGGCGGACATCGGACGCGCCGCCGTGGACGGGGTGTACGCGGCACTGCGCGCACGGGCTGCGACCCAGGGGCTCGGGTAGCTAGCCTCGCAGGGCATGCGCCGGCCCCACCTCGGCGCGTCATCCCACCCCAGGAGCACGCTGTGATCGAGATGGAGCTGGTCGGCGTCCGGGTGGAGCTTCCGGCCAACCAACCGATCGTCCTACTCAAGGAGCGCGACGGCTCGCGCTACCTACCGATCTGGATCGGGGCCGTGGAGGCGACGGCGATCGCCTTCGCGCTGCAGGGCGTGGAGACCCCCCGACCTCTGACCCACGACCTGTTCGTGGACGTGCTCACCGAGCTGGGCGTCGAGCTGGTCGCCGTGCACGTGACCCAGCTGCGCGACGGCACCTTCTACGCCGAGCTCAAGCTGCTGCGGGCCGGGGAGCCCCACACCGTCTCCGCGCGACCCTCCGATGCGATCGCCCTGGCGTCGCGGATGGGGGAGGTCCCGATCCTGTCGGCGGAGGAGGTCCTCGAGGAGGCCGGCCTGGAGATCGAGGACGACGACGAGGGGGGTGGCACCTCCAGCGGCGACGACGAGGAGGAGGTCCGCCAGTTCCGGGCCTTCCTCGACGAGGTCACGCCCGAGGACTTCAAGGAGCAGTAGCTCCGCCGCGGTGCCCGGACCCGGCCGGTCGCTTCGACCCCGGCGTCGCCTCGCGGTCCGTCCGCCGGCCTGCTCCGCTGCCCGACAGCTGCGCCCGCGGGTCCTGTAGGCCGCCCTCTCGCGCGTGACCCGTGCGGCCGACGGGTGACTCGTGCGACCCACGCACGTTCGGTCGACCGAACGCAGGAGCGGCAGCAGGCTCACGGAGCGTCACCTGGGTGCTTGCTCACGTGTCCTGACCTGTTGTTTCGTATCACTTGATTGCCCGTGTGGCGGCTGATGTGACGAAGGAACCTCAAGCTCGACCGGACGTCGAGATGGTGGGCAGCCTCGACTCGGCGTTGACGGTCGCGATCGCATGCACGTACGTTCACCCTGGGAGTTCCACCGATGTGCTTCGCGTTCCCGGAGCGGTGGAGCGTTCCCCGGCGATCCGCTCCACCGCAGCGGCGACGGAACGGCAGTGGAGGGCAGCAGGCTTCCCCGCTCCACCGCGGCCATCCGGTGCGTAGGACCGCCAGGACCCGAACCACCCAGCAGACCCCGGCAGGAGCACGCCGACCATGGCCCAACAGGACGCGGGACAGCTCCGGCTCGATGTCGGGGACGAGTACGACGGCTTCCGGGGCCCGACGGTGTGCAAGATCGTCCGGATCACCTACCGCCAGCTCGACTACTGGGCCCGGACCGGCCTCGTGGAGCCGTCGTTCCGTAAGGCCGAGGGTTCCGGCACGCAGCGGCTGTACTCCTTCGACGACGTGGTCCGCCTGAAGGTCGTCAAGCGGCTGCTGGACACCGGGGTGTCGCTGCAGAAGGTGCGGTTGGCGGTCGAGGAGCTCCGACGTGCCGGTGGCTCGCTGGCAGAGACGACGCTGATCTCCGACGGCACCACCGTCTACGCCCTGGACGACGACGCGCGCCTGCTGGACCTGCTGCGCCGGGGCCAGGGGGTCTTCGCCCTGGCCATCGACCCGGTGATCGAGGAGCTCAAGGGCGAGGTCACCGCCTTCCCGACCGAGCGCGTCTCGGCTGCGGAGCAGGTGGCCGAGCCACCGGCTGGCGACGCGGCAGCCGACGCCGCCAACGGCTGACCGGGCGCCGGCGCGTTCACCACGACCGGGCCCCGCTCAGCTCAGCGGTGCGCGCGCATCCAGGCGATGTCGGCGGCCTGGCGCTCGGCGCCACCGGGGGTCTCGACCACCGTCGGCGCGTCGGCGAGCCGCACCGCGGCCGCCAGGTCCCCGGGCTCGATCCGGCCGGCGCCCAGGTTCTCGTGCCGGTCGCGCATCGAGCCCCGGTCGTCCTTGGCGTCGTTGAGGTGGACCAGGTCGATGCGCCCGACCAGCTCCAGCAGCCGCGAGGTCCCGGTGGTCAGCGCCTCACCGGCGGCGTGGAGATGGCAGGTGTCGAGGCAGAAGCCGAACGGGGTGTCGAGCCCGTCCAGCGCGTCCCACAGCCGCGCGATCCGGTCGCTGCCGCTGGCGACGGCCTGCGCGCCGCCCGCGGTGTTCTCGATCAGGACCGGGACCGTGGTCTCCAGCTGCTCCAGCGCCGCCCGCCACCGGGCGGGCCCGAGCGCCGGGTCCTCACCCGCGCCCGTCTGCCCGCCGTGGACCACGACCCCGCGCACGCCGACGGTGGCGGCGGCCTCGCAGGTCGCCTGGAGGAGGGTGGCGGAGCGCTCGCGCACGACCGGATCGGCCGAGGCCAGGTTCAGCAGGTAGGGGCTGTGGGCGTAGATCGGGATCCCGCTGTCGGACAGCGTCGCCGCGTCCGCGCGCAGCTTGGGGGCGGCCCACTGCCGCGGTGAGGACAGGAAGATCTGGACCACCTCGGCGCCGCGCAGGGCGGCCTCGCCGAGGGGGTCCGCCGTGGGGACGTGCGCACCGAGCAGCATGGCGTGGGAGGCTACTGACCCCGCCGCGCGCCCGAACGGGTACCTCCGCTCGTGGGCGTGCGCTGGGGGCGAGGTGTTCGACCTGCCGGCGCCGGGCTGGTTCGATCGCGTCGGCGCCGCCGCCGCCGCGGTGACCGACCCCGTGCCACCCGGTGGTGCGGCCCTGATGAGGGAGGAACCGTGACCGAGCCGTCACCCGCCGTCGTCCACGCCCTCGAGGATCGCGGCGGGTTCCAGCGCCGCCACCTCGGGGTCGGACCGAGCGACCGTGCCGCCATGCTCGCCGCCCTGGGCCACGACCGGCTGGACCAGCTGATCGACGCTGCCGTGCCCCGCAAGATCCGCGACGATGCCCCGCTGGACCTGCCCGACGCCACGCCGGAGCACGAGGTGCTGGCCGAGCTCCGGGCGATCGCCGCCGAGAACGCCCCGGCGACCCCGATGATCGGGCTCGGCCACCACGGCACCATCACCCCGGCCGTGCTGCGGCGCAACGTGCTGGAGGACCCCGGCTGGTACACGGCCTACACCCCCTACCAGCCGGAGATCAGCCAGGGACGGCTCGAGGCCCTGCTGACCTTCCAGACCATGGTCACCGACCTCACCGGTACGGAGCTGGCGGGGGCGTCGCTGCTGGACGAGGCGACCGCAGCGGCCGAGGCGGTGGGGCTGTGCCGCCGGGTGTCCCGCAAGCGGATGGACGAGGGCGCCGGGCCCGAGGTGGTGCTGGTCGACCACGCCTGCCATCCGCAGACGATCGCGGTGGTGGTCGCCCGTGCGGAGCCGCTCGGCGCCGAGGTGGTCCTGGCCGATCTGCGCGCGGCGGCGCGCCACCTCGGCGACGGTTCCGGGCCGGACGACACCTCGGCGACGGTCACGGGCGTCGACGGCACCGAGGTGGCGCTGGACCGGGTGGCCACGGCGCTGCTGCAGTCGCCCGACACCGATGGCGTGCTCCATGACGACCGCGACCTGATCGCCGCGCTCCACGCCCACGACGTGCTGGTCACCGTCGCCGCCGACCTGCTGGCCTGCACGCTGGTGGTCCCGCCGGGGGAGCAGGGCGCGGACGTGGTGGTCGGCTCCTCCCAGCGCTTCGGGGTGCCGCTGCTGGCCGG
>PWEU01000181.1 GCA_003554005.1 Nitriliruptoraceae bacterium | reverse complement strand
GGCCGCTCCGGGCTGGGCGGGCGGGGCGGGCGGGGCGTGGGGGCCGCTCCGGGGCGGGCGGTCCGGGCGGGCGGTCCGAGCGGGCGGTCCGGGCGGGCGGGGCCCGGTGCGGGGCGGGGCGACAAACCGCGGATAGTCGCGGTTTCTCGCGCTCCTTGCTGCCGATCACGGCGCGAACGTTACGGCAGCGCGAGAAGCAGCCAGATACCGCTGGTTCTCGCATCCGAAACCAGCCGGGTGGAGTGGAGGCCGCCGCGCACGACGAGCCGGGGGCTCGCGCGCGGGGTGCCGCGCGCGAGCCCCCGAAGGACGGCACAGCCCGTGCGAGCTCAGGCGGTGGCGACCAGTTCGAAGCCGAGCTCGGAGAGCCGGGTGTCGGAGTCGTCCAGCAGGACCGGGGTCCGACCCGCCCGGGCGAGTAGGGAGGTCGCGATCGAGGCGCGGTACCCGGAGGCGCAGTGGACCCACACCTCGCCGTCGGTGGGCACCTCGTCCATGCGCCGCTCGAGCTCGTGGATCGGGATGTGGATCGAGTCCTTGATCCCTCCCGTGGACCGCTCGTCGTGGCGACGGACGTCGAGGACGTGGAGGTGCTCCTCGTCGGCCATCTTCTTGGCGAGGTTGTCGAGGGTGTCCATGCGGTAGCTCCCGCGGTCGAGCCCCCGGCCGTAGGCATCGACCCCGCCGAGCGCCTGGGCCGCGGGCCGGTCGATCCCGACGCGCACCATCTGGCGCTGGGCCTCGGAGACCTCCTCCTGGGTGTCACCGATCAGGGTGACGGGCGTGCCCCACGGGACGATCCAGGCGAGGTAGGTGATGAAGGAGTTGCCGACCTCGACGTTGACGGTGCCGGTGACGTGGTCGCGGGCGTAGGCCGTGCGCGAGCGCAGGTCCACCACCCACTCGCCGGCGTGGATGCGGCGGGCGAGCTCGGTGGGATCCGCCTCGATGGCCGGGGACAGGTCCACGGGGCCGGGGCCGACCTTGTTGCGCGGTGCCATGTGGGCGTAGTAGCGCGGGTAGGCATCCAGGCCGTCCATCAGCGTCTTGACGAACTCTTCCGTGTCGGTGATCGTCAGCGCGACGTTGGCCCGCTTCTGGTCCGCGATCGTGGAGGTCTCGACCCCGTACTTCGGGTCGACGTTGGAGGTCTGCTCGTCGGCAGCCGCCGAGGAGCAGAAGCTGCCGAAGCCGTGGGTGGGGAGCACCGTGGTCTCGTCAGGCAGCTCGGACACCAGACGCTGGGCGGTGGCGTACTGCAGGCGGGTGAGCTCCTCGGTCATCGCTCGCGAGATCAGGTCGGTCCGGCCGACGGAGCCGTAGAGGAGGGAGCCCCCGGTGAACACCACCTGCCGCTCGCCATCCGAGACGACGTAGGACATGTGGGTCGGGGTGTGGCCGGGGGTGTGCATCGCGCGGACCGTCAGCTTGCCTACGGACAGTTCGTCGCCGTCCTCGACACCGAGGACGTCGAAGAACAGCTCCTCGGCGGCCGAGATCACGTAGTCGGCGCCGGTGAGCCGAGCCAGCTCGACGCCGCCGGTGACGTAGTCGTTGTGGTTGTGGGTCTCGAGGACGTGGGGGACCTTCAGGCCGCGCTCCTCGACCACCGCGAGCACGCGGTCGATGTCGCGCTGCGGGTCGACCACAGCTGCGAGCTCACCGTCGGTGACCAGGTAGCTGCGGTCGCCGAGGGAAGGGGTCTCGATCGTGATGATCTCCATGCTGCAACTCTCCGGTTCGGATGGTCGGTGTCAAGCTTGGGTGTCGGGAGCGGGGTCCCGGTGGGGACCATCTTGAGCGATCCTGCGATCCGCAGGCCGCGTCGAGGGAGAGAACGCCCCCAAAGGTCCGGACATTTCGGGCGATCGCGCGCTCAAGCCCGCTGCGCGCTGAGCGCACTCACGTTGGGCCGGTGCCCCAGCGCCGTGAGTGCGGCAGCCACGTCGCGGTGGCTGCGGGCGACGAACCGCTCGGCGAGGTGGGCTCGTTCCAACGGCGCGCGCACGCCCTCGCGCACCCCGGCCAGGTGCAGTTCCACCCCGGACGCCTGGCACGCGACGTCCAGAGCGGCGATGGCGTTGATGCCCGAGACATCGGCGCTCGGCACCCCGGCCAGGTCCAGCACGAGGTGCTCCTCGCAGGCGCCGGCGGCGTCGAGGTGATCCTCGAGCACCTCCAGGAGCCGGGTCGAGCTGGCCGGCAGGAGATCCCCTTCAACGTGGAACACGACCCCGTCGGGGCTGCGCTCCACCTCGATGCGGGGCACCCCGACCCGCCACAGCGACAGCAGCAGGCTCACGGCGATACCGAGGCCGATGCCGAGCTCCACGCCGAGCAGCAGGGTCGCCAGGAACGTGACCGTCCACGCGAGCCCATCGGTGCGCTCGACCTGCCAGGCATGTCGGGCCTCGCGGAGATCGACCAGCTTGGCGACGGCAGCCAGGACCACCGCGGCCAGCACGACCTCGGGGAGCGTCGTGAACAGCGGCGCCATGACCAGCAGGGCGAGCAGGACCGCGGCGGCCGTGACCAGCGTCGCGATCGGGGTCCGCGCGCCAGCCGCGTGGTTGACGGCGGTCCGCGAGAACCCACCGGCGACGGGGAAGGCCTGGAACAGCCCCGCGGCGAGGTTGGCGGCACCGGAGGCCAGCAGCTCCTGGTCCGGATCGATGCGGTCACGGGTCCGGGCGGCGACGGCTCGGGCGACGCTGATGCCCTCGAGGTAGGACAGCAGGGCGATGATGACCGCGCCGGGCAGCAGCGCGACGACGGTCTCCAGTGGCGCGGTCGGCAGGATCGGTCGTGGAAGCCCACCGGGGACCTCGCCCAGGACCGCCACGCCGAGCCCCTCCAGGCCGAACAGCGGCACCGCTGCCGTCGCGAGGATCACGACCAGCAGCGGCGTCGGGAACCGGGGGCGGTAGCGCCGGCCGAGCACGAGCACCGCGATCGCCAACACGCCGATCACCAGGGTCGGGAGGTGGGTTGCCGGCAGCTGGTTCAGGATGGCACCGAGCCGTGCGGGCCAGCCGTCGGGGCGCCCGATCGAGATCCCGAGCAGCTTGTCCAGCTGGCTCGTCGCGATCACGATCGCCGCCGCGGAGGTGAACCCGGAGATCACCGGGTGGGACAGCAGGCCCGTGAGCCGACCCGCACGGAGCAGACCGAGGAGGACCTGGATGCCGCCGACGAGCAGCGCGAGCAGTCCGGCCAGCGCGATGTAGCGGCCGGGGTCACCACCAGCCAGCGGCGCCAGGGTGGAGGCCGTCAGCAGGGAGACGATGGCCACCGGCCCGAAGGCCAACTGCCCCGAGGTGCCGAGCACCGCGTAGGCGACCAGCGGCACGGTGGCGGCGTACAGGCCGGTGACCGGCGGCATCTCGGCCAGCGCCGCGTAGGCCATGCTCTGGGGCACGAGCATCGCCGCGACGGTGAGCCCGGCGAGCAGGTCAGCGCGATAGGAGCCGGCATCGGCGCGCCGCAGCCAGCCGGCCAGCGGCACTCGCCGGGCGAGGGCTCCGGACAACCGGCCCGGGGCGGCGGTCCCGGTGGTGCTGTCGGGCTCAGCGCCGCCCCGGGCCGGTTCGGTCACCGACGTTCCTTGTCAGCTCGGACGGTGCCTCAGGCGGTGCGCGGCCGGTTGTAGGGCAGCTTGCTGAGCAGCATCCCCATCGCGCAGGTGTTCGTCCACGCCGCGACGACCTGCCCCAGACCGATGAACCCGGCCACGTACCGCGCCGGCGGGTAGACGATGCTCACCAGGATGGCGAGGAGCACGAGGCTGCCGGCCACGAAGCGGACCTGCCGTTCCAGGTCCCAGCGGATGACGTCCTGGACGACGGGGCCGTCGTCGGCCTGCCAGGCGAGCATGCCGCCCTCGAGGATCGGCAGGCGGGGCAGGCCAGCTTCGGCGAGCTTGTCCTGGGCCTGGTGGGCGCGGTTGCCGGAGCGACAGACGAGGACGACGTCGCGGCCCTCGTCGACGGCGGAGCGGACCTGGTCGACGTGACGCTCGAGCTCATCGAGGGGCAGGTTCTTGGAGGTCGGCACGCGCACCGACTCGAACTCCCCAGGGGTACGGACGTCGATGATCTCCACGTCGTCGAGACGGTCGTACAGCATCTTCGGGTCGACGCAGACGGTCGTGGCGGCGGTGGTGTCGGACACGTGATTCCTCCGGGAGCGGTGGTCTGGCGAAAGCATTGGTCTACTGCTGTACACGAGGTACAACGCAGAATGTACGGACATATTGCCTC
>PWEU01000133.1 GCA_003554005.1 Nitriliruptoraceae bacterium | reverse complement strand
GCGCCGTGGCGTGCACGGGCCGGTACTCCTCCCCGAGCTCCTCCGCGCGGACGGCGGCGATGATGTCCCCGACGCGCTTGCGGATCGTCTGCGGGTCGATGCCGTGCTCGGCGTTGTAGGCGAGCTGCTTCTCCCGCCGACGTTCGGTCTCGTCGAGCGCGGCCTTCATGGAGTCGGTGAGGGGGTCGGCGTACATCACCACCGCACCATCGACGTGACGGGCGGCCCGGCCGATCGTCTGCACCAGGGAGGGCGCGGAGCGCAGGAACCCCTCCTTGTCCGCGTCGAGGATGGCGACCAGCGACACCTCGGGGAGGTCGAGGCCCCCCCGGAGCAGGTTGATGCCGACCAGCACGTCGAACTCCCCGACCCGCAGCGACCGGAGGATCGCCACCCGCTCGACGGTGTCGATGTCGGAGTGCAGGTAGCGCACCCGGATCCCGTTCTCCAGCAGGTAGTCGGTGAGGTCCTCGGCCATCTTCTTGGTCAGGGTGGTCACCAGGACCCGCTGCCCCTCCTGGGTGCGCTGACGGATCCGCTCCATCAGGTCGTCGATCTGGCCCGACGTCGACTGCACGACCACCTCGGGGTCGACCAGGCCCGTGGGTCGGATGATCTGTTCGGCGATGGTGTCCGACTCACGACGCTCGTAGGGACCGGGGGTGGCGGAGATGAACAGGCGCTGGCCGATGCGCTCCAGGAACTCGTCGAAGGTCAAGGGCCGGTTGTCCCGTGCCGAGGGCAGGCGGAAGCCGTGCTCGATCAGGTTGTCCTTGCGGGAGCGGTCGCCCTCGTACATGCCGCCGACCTGCGGGACGGTCACGTGGGACTCGTCGAGGAACACCACGAAGTCCTCGGGGAAGTAGTCGAGCAGGGTGTAGGGCGCCTCCCCGGGTGCGCGGCCGTCGAAGTGCCGGGAGTAGTTCTCGATGCCGTTGCAGGAGCCCACCTCGCGGATCATCTCCAGGTCGTGGTTGGTGCGCATCTTCAGCCGCTGCGCCTCCAGCAGCTTGCCCTCCGTCTCGTACTCGGCGAGCCGCTCCGTGAGCTCGATCTCGATGGAGGCGAGCGCCCGCTCCAGCGCCTCCTGGGAGGACACGTAGTGGGACGCGGGGAACACCATCGCGGAGCTGACCGGCTTGCCGACCTCGCCGGTGAGGGTGTCGACGCGCACGATCCGGTCCACCTCGTCACCGAAGAACTCGATGCGCAGGGCGCGGTCGTCGTCGGCGGGGAACACCTCCAGGGTGTCGCCCCGGACCCGGAAGGTGCCCCGGACCAGGTTGAGGTCGTTGCGGGAGTACTGCAGCGCCACGAGCTTGCGTATCGACGCGTCGAGTCCCGCTTCCTCGCCCGCCTGCAGCACCAGCACGTGGTCGGTGTACTGGAAGGGCGAGCCCAACCCGTAGATGCAGGACACCGAGGCGACGACCACCACATCCCGACGGGACAGCAGCGCCATGGTGGCGCGGTGGCGGAGCCGGTCGATCTCATCGTTGATCGACGAGTCCTTCTCGATGTAGGTGTCGCTGGAGGCGATGTAGGCCTCGGGCTGGTAGTAGTCGTAGTAGGAGACGAAGTACTCGACCGCGTTGTCGGGCAGGAACTCCCGGAACTCGTTGGCCAGCTGGGCCGCCAGGGTCTTGTTGGGGGCCATGACCAGGCACGGCCGCTGGAGGCGTTCCAGGACCTTCGCCGCGGTGAAGGTCTTGCCGGTCCCGGTGGCGCCGAGCAGGGTCACCCCCCGCTCTCCGTCGGCGAAGGCCTCCACGACCCGCTCGATCGCGGTCGGCTGGTCGCCCGAGGGCTCGAAATCGCTGACCACGCGGAAGGGCGTGTCCGCGTGGACGTGGCGGTGGAGCTCCGCCCGGGCAGCGGCGAGGTCGGTGAGGGGGTCGGTGGCCATGAGGCCGACGGTACCGCTGACCCGCGACGCCGCGACGCTCTAGCGTGCCGTTTCGAGCCCGCCTCAGGCGCGCGCGTCACCCCACCGGCGACCCGCGACGAACGACCCCGACCCGACCATCTGGACGTCCACGGACCGGAGATCACCGCACGTGCTCGCCCTGCTCGCAGCGCTGCCCATCCTGGTCGTGCTCGCGCTGATGCTCGGACTGCGCTGGCCGGCCTCCCGGGCGGGGCTGGCGGGTGCGGCGGTGGCGCTGGTGGTGGCCATCTTCGGTTTCGGGTTGGGCACCGAGGTGCTCCCCGAGGTCGGACTGGTCGGCAGCCTGGCGGGGGTGGCGGCGGAGGCGGGGTTCACCTCGGCCACGATCCTGTGGATCATCCTCCCGGCGCTGGCGATCTACCACCTCCAGGTCGCCACCGGCGGCACGGACGTGCTCCGGGTGGCCCTCGGCCGGCTGTCGGGTGACCCGCGCATCCTCGCCCTGTTGATCGCCTGGTTCTTCCCCCTGTTCATGGAGGGAGGAGCGGGGTTCGGCTCCCCCGTCGCCCTGGCCGCACCCTTCCTCGTCGGGGTCGGCTACAAGCCGTTGGTGGCCGTGGTCATCGCCATGATCGGCAACGGGGTGGGTGTCTCCTTCGGGGCGATCGGCACGCCGATCGTGCCGATGGTCGCCGCGACGGGGTTCGACCGTCTCGAGTTGTCCGCCGCCAGTGCCATCTACCATCTGGCCTTCGGGGTCGTCCCACTGGTGGTGATGATGTACATCGCCTCACGTGGGACCGGGACCCGCATGACCGGCAGCATCTGGGGCTGGACGTTGCTGGCGGCAGCGACCTTCCTCGTCCCGATGTGGGCCATCGCGACCTACGTCGGCCCCGAGCTGCCCACCCTCGGGGGCGCGCTGGTGGGGATGGCGCTGTTCGTCGGCGTGCTGGTGCTCGTGCGGCGTTGGCGCGGTGTCCCGGAGCCGACCGACGCCGCTCCCGACGCGGCCGACGTGGCTGCCGACGGCGGGGACGGCGGGGACGGCGGGGACGGCGGGGACGGCGGTGGCACTCCGGAGGAACTCGCCGATGTCGACACCAGCGTGGAAGCGCTGCTGCGCGCGAGGGCTCCGTACCTGATCCTCATCACGCTGGTGCTGCTGACACGCCTGGTGCCCCCGCTGGCCGAGCCGCTCGAGGACGTCGTGGTGAGCTGGACGCTCGAGGGGGGTTTCACGGGCAGCTTCTCCCCGCTGACCCACCCCGGCACGTTGCTCGTGGTGTCCTTCCTGCTCGGTGCGGTGGTCCAGCGCGCGGCGCTGCCCACCCTCGGTGACGCATCGATGGCGACCCTGAAGCAGCTCGCGCCCGTCACCATCGCGTTGCTGGCCATGCTCCTGCTCGCGCGCACGATGGTGCAGTCGGGTATGACCGAGACGCTCGCCGAAACCGCGGCCGGGACGACCGCCTCGGCTTGGCCGGTGCTCGCGCCGCTGGTCGGGGTGCTCGGCACCTTCGTGACCGGGTCGGGGACCGCCTCGAACGGGCTGTTCACCGACCTGCAGGTCGCCACGGCCGAGCAGCTCGGATTCGACACCCTGCCCCTGCTCGGTGCCCAGAACTTCGGCGCCTCGGTCGGCAACCCCATCGCTCCCCACAACATCGTGGCGGGTGGGGCGACGGTGGGCCTGACCGGCAGTGAGGCCGACGTGATGCGCCGCACGATCGGCATCACGCTCGTGTACGCCGTCCTCGGTGGGCTGCTGGCCCTGTTCCTCGTCTAGCCGGCCGAGCTCGCTCCGGCGCGGTCCAGCAGGTCGGCGTGGATCTCGTCCCCCTGCGCGTAGAGCGAGGCCAGATCGCCGTTGTTGTCGACCACGTAGGTGGCCACGGCCCGTCGCTCCTCGTCGTTGGACTGCACCTTCAGGCGGGCGCGGGCGTCCTCCTCGGGCATCCCGCGGCCTTCGACCAGGCGTCGCACGCGGGCCTCGACGTCGGCCTCGACCACCACCACCGCCTGGAACCGCCCCGCCTGTCCGGTCTCCACCAGCAGGGGGTGGTCGACCACGATGAGCTGGGGACCGTGACCCTCGTGGTCCTGCACGAGCGCCTGGATCCGCTCGGCGACGCGCGCCGCGACCCGGGGATGGGTGATCCGGTCGAGGTCGCGACGGGCCTCGTCGTCGTGGAACACGACCTCGGCCAGCTTCGGGCGGTCCAGGGAGCCGTCGGCGAGCAGGATGTCGCGCCCGAAGCGGGCCACGAGCTCCTCCAGCGCCGGTTCGCCGGGCTGCACGATCTCCCGGGCGACGCCGTCGATGTCCACCACCGCCGTCCCGTGTGCCGCGAAGCGCTGGGCCGCGGTCGACTTGCCAGAACCGATGCCACCGGTCAG
>PWEU01000142.1 GCA_003554005.1 Nitriliruptoraceae bacterium | reverse complement strand
TCGAGGCTGGGCTTGACAGAGTCCGGGTCGACCAGAGGCGCATCGGCACCGTCGGCCAGCACCAGCTCCGCCCCGTGCCCGCCGGCGTAGGCCGCCTCGAGGCCCTGGAGGCGGCGGCGCACGTCGGCGATGGCCCGTCCGGACAGGACCGCGACCGGGGCGACGGCGCTCACCCTCCGCAGCAACTCGATGGCTCCGGCCGCCGGGGTCGCCAGATCGGGGTGGTCGACGATCGGTGCCAGCGTGCCGTCGAAGTCCAGGACCACCAACCAGCGCTCCAGCGGGCGGAGTTCGGTGCCCAGGCGGTCGGGGTCGGCCAGGGGGAGGTCGTCGGCCGGGGTCCGGGTCGCGGTCACGGTCCGTGGCCGCCGCTGGAGATGCCGGTGAGCTCGTCTCCGACCCACCGGTAGACGTCGGCGTCACGGACGGTCTCAGCCATCCGCGCGACGCGTCCACGACGGTCCTCATGGTCCAGCCGCATCGCCGACTCCATCAGGTAGCTCTGCCCCTCGACGTCGAAGGGGTTGGTGCGCACGGCGTCGTCACCGAACTCCGCTGCCGTCCCGCAGAACTCACTGAGCAGCAGCACACCGTCACCTTCGGTGGCCGACTGCACCGTGACGAACTCCTTGGCGACCAGGTTCATGCCGTCCTTCAGGGGCGTGACGCACATCATGTCGGCGAGACGGTAGTAGGCGGCCAGCGCCGGGCGTGGGACCCCCCGGTACAGGTAGTGGACCGGGACGTCCTTGCCCGGTTCGGTGAAGCGGCCGTTGATGCGCCCGACCTCGGTCTCCACCGAGGGGCGCAGCTGCTGGTACTCGTCCACATCGTCGCGCGACGGCACCGCGATCTGCACGAAGGCCAGCGAGCCGATCAGGTCGGGGCGGCGCTCCAGCAGCAGCTCGATGGACTGCAGCCGGTGCCGGATGCCCTTGGTGTAGTCCAGCCGGTCCACGCCGAGCAGCACGGTCCGGCCCTCGAACTGCTGCTGGAGCTCGGCGAGCTCACGCTCGGTCTCCTCGCTGCGAGCCAGGTCCGCGAACTCGTCGACGTCGATCGAGATCGGGTGGGCGACGACCCGGACCTGCCGCCCGTCGGGGAGGATCAGGGTGTCGCCGAGCGCGGTCACCCCGCTGTAGAGGTGCTGCACCGACCTGACGAAGTTGTCGCGGTACCGGGTGGTGTGGAAGCCGATCGCGTCGGCCGCGAGCAGCCCGGGCAGCAGCTGGTCGCGCCAGGGCAGGCGGGCGAACAGCTCCGGTGGCGGGAAGGGGGTGTGGAGAAAGAAGCCGATGGGGGCGTCGGGCGCCGCGGCCCGGATCAGCTCCGGCTGCAGCATCAGGTGGTAGTCCTGGATCCACACCAGCGGGGTCACCTCGCTGGCCGTGACCACCTCGCCGAGCGTGGCAGCGAACCGGCGGTTGACCTCCTCGTAGACCCGCCACCAGCCGCGATCGATCACCGGCTCCTCGACCAGATCGTGGAACAGCGGCCACAGGGTCCGGTTCGCGAACCCGTGGTAGTAGCCCTCGACCTGGTCCTCGCTCAGGCCCACGGCGTGGAGGTCGCAGTTGAGGCCGTCGACCCGGCTCGGGACACCATCGGGATCGTCGTCCCAGCCGATCCAGGCACCTCCCACCTCCTCGATCACCGGACGTAGGGCGGTCACGAGCCCACCAGCGGCGGGATGCCACCCGTCCGGACCTCGGGAGACGGGCAGGCGGTTGGCAACGATCACGAGCGGTCGGTCGGGCAGGTCCACGTGGGGCTCCTCGTCAGCCTTGCAGCGTACTCGCGTGCCACCTCGCCGCCGGGTGGTCAGCGGGACGGTGGCTCGTCCAGCGTGCTCGCGATGTGGGCTTCGAGCGCGGTCCGCAGCTGCTGCGTGACCGGCCCGGGAGCGATCAGGTCGTGACGACCACCGTCGGGGACGTGCAGGCCGTGGACCGGCAGGCAGGGCCGCGTGGCCGACAGCACGACCACCTCATCGGCGGCCAGGAGGTCCTCCAGCCTCGGCTCGACCAGGGCCACGTCGGCCACCTCGCGGAGCGCCGCGACGGACACCGAGGTCAGGATCGGCAGCCGGTCGGGGTCGGGGGTCGAGCACACTCCGTCGCGGATCAGCACGACCGCACCGGTCGGGAGCTCGTGGACGATCCCGCAGTCCACGATCAGGGCGTCGTCGGCGCCGAGCGCCCGTGCCTGGCGGACCGCCCACTGGTTGGCGGCGTAGGACAGCGTCTTCACCCCCGAGATGGCGGTGCGCCAGGGCGCCTCCACGACCCCGAGGGAGATGCTCGGGGGCCACTCGGCCGGACCGATGAGCCCACGGAGCGCGCCGCCGCGGGTCAGGATCACGCGCACCGCGCCGTCGCGCTCGCCCCAGGCCCGCAGCAGGTCGCCGATCGCCCGCCGAACGGCGTGGTCATCGACCGTCATCTCGACCGCGGCGGCGGAGCGGTGGAGCCGGGCCAGGTGCGGTTCCAGCGCGTGGGTGCGGCCGTGGCGCACCAGCATGGCCTCGAAGATGGCGTCGCCGCGCAGGAACCCCTCGTCGGTCAGGGGCACGGTCGCGTCGCGGGCCGGCAGCACGTGCCCGTCGGCCCAGGCCAGCGGTGCGGAGGAGCCGGCTGAACCGTGCTCGGACGGGACGGCGGCGGTCGTGGTCGGGACGGGGGTCGTGGTCTCCATGGGGCAAGCCTGCCACACCACCGATCGTGGACGCCGTTCCGTCGGTCGACCGCCGGTGACGACGTAGCCTGCGTACCGGCTCGAGTGAGGAGCAGCCATGGACGCCTCGCTGGCGAACGGACCCGCACCGGAGCTGCTGGCCGGGCTCGTCGGCGTGGGCGACAGCCTGCCCTTCAACCAGCACCTCGGTGCTCGGGTGGACACCCTCGAGGTGGGGTACGCGGTGACCCGGCTCGCGGACCACGCTTGCCTGCACAACCACCTCGGCGGGATGCACGCCGTCGCCGAGTTGGCGCCCGTGGAGCTGGCGGGAGCGCTCGCCGCGAGCACGCGGCTGTGGCAGGTGCTGGAGCGGGGCTACGTGCCGGTCGTCGTGGAGATGACGGCGAGGGACGTCGCGCCGGCGACCGGGGAGCTGACGGCTACGGCCCGACTCGGACCCGAGGCCGTGGCCCCGGCCCTGGCCAGCGTCGACGCCGGGGAGCGGCCACGGGCCGAGGTCGACGTGACGGTCACCGACCCCCACGGCACGGTGGTCCTCGAGGCGCGGCTCGCTTTCGTGTTCCTCGATGCCGCACGGTCCGCGGCGGTCCGGGGGAGCTGAGAGCCGCGGCCGACGACCCGAGCGCCGCGGCTACGCGAAGAACGCGGTGCCGCGCCAGGTCCCGTCGTCGTGGACCACCGTGCACTCCCAGGCTTGCCGGGTCTGGCCCTCGTCGGCCTCGAGGTCCACGACCGCGCTGCCCTGCCAGGTGCGTCCGTCCTGGTGCACCGTTGCCGAGCTGTCGCCGGGGAACCTGGCCGTGGTGGTCGGCGGCAGCTGCCGTTCGAGCAGGTCCGCGCAGGCCCAGTAGGCCGCCCGCCGGGACCCGAGGGTCGCCACCCCGGACTCCTCGGCGCTCGGTGCCGTCAGACCGACCAGGGTGAAGGCGGCGATGACCCCGAGGATCCCCAGGCCATAGGGTCGGAGCCAGCTGAGGCCGGTGCCGGGCGGGGGAGCCGGGGAGTCGCCACGCCGTGGGTCGGGTGCCGGTGGCGTGGCGTTGGCGGCTCCGCCCGACCCGCGGGTCCGTCGGGTCCACTGCTGGCCGTCCCACCAGCGCTGTCCCGTGCGGCTGAAGGGGTCGTCGAACCAGCCCGGCGTCATCGCCCCTCGCGTCGTGTCGTCGTCCACGGCCACCTCACCGCCCCCGGTGCGGGGGTCGCCGACAGGCTATCCCCGGGCACCCCGATCGACCCGGGCAGGCGCTGGTGCCGTACCCTGGTGTCGTTGGGAGGAGTCGGCCAGGCGGCCGCGCTCGCGCACCGGGGTGACCCGGTGGCGGGTGAGGAAAGTCCGGACTCCGAAGGGCAGGGTGCTGGGTAACGCCCAGGCGTGGTGACACGTGGCAAGCGCAACAGAGAGCAGACCGCCGGCGGGTCCGCCCGCCGGTGAGGGTGAAACGGTGAGGTAAGAGCTCACCAGCGCGGCGGGTGACCGTCGCGGCTAGGCATGCCCCACCCGGAGCAAGGCCGAGCAGGGACCACGGCGGCCCGCCGACATGGTCCCGGGTAGGCCGCACGAGGCGTCGGGTGACCGGCGTCCCAGAGAGATGG
>PWEU01000100.1 GCA_003554005.1 Nitriliruptoraceae bacterium | reverse complement strand
GAGGACGCCTCGGAGCACCCGATCGCCCGGGCCATCGCGAGCGGGTTGCGCGAGCGGCTCGACGGCGCGGCCCTGCCGGAGGTCACGGACTTCCGCTCCCTGCCCGGCCTCGGCGTGACGGGCACGGTGGAGGGCGTCGAGGTGCTGGTCGGCCGGGCGAGCCTGCTCGCGGACCAGGGCTGGGCGGTCCCCGACCACCTCGAGGACCGCCGCACGTCGATCGAGCGCACCGGTCGCACCGCCGTGCTGGCCGGCCGCGGTGGCGTCGCCGAACTCGTGCTCGCGGTCGCGGACCGCATCAAACCCCATTCCAGGGAGGCCGTCGCCGCTCTCCAGGAGCTCGGGCTGACCACCGTGCTGCTCACCGGTGACAACCGCACCACCGCCGAGGCCGTGGCTACCGAGGTCGGCATCGACCAGGTGATCGCCGAGGGGCTCCCGCAGGACAAGGAGCGGGTCGTCCGGGACCTCCAGGCCGAGGGCCAGCGCGTCGCCATGGTGGGTGACGGCGTCAACGACGCTCCCGCGCTGGCTCGCGCCGACCTCGGCATCGCCATGGGGACCGGTACCGACGTCGCCATCGAGGCCGGCGAGGTGACCCTGGTCTCCGGCGATCTGCGGGCCGCGGCAGACGCGGTCGCATTGTCGCGTCGGACGCTACGCACGATCGCCGGCAACCTGGTGTGGGCGTTCGGGTACAACACCGCCGCGATCCCGCTGGCTGCGGCAGGGTTCCTGAACCCCATGGTCGCCGCCTTCGCGATGGGGTTCTCCTCGGTGTTCGTCGTGACCAACTCGCTGCGGCTCCGTCAGTTCCGCGGGCTGCGTGCGGCGCCCCCCACCCCCCGCGAACGCACGGAGGCCTGGGGCCTGCGGCTGGCGTTCACGGTGCTCATCGGGTTGGTTGTGCTGGCCGGGGTCGAGTTCCAGCGCAGCCTGCTGCCGGGGCGCACCGTGCCGATCGACCTCAGTACCGGGTTGGTGGTCGAGGAGATCGTCGCCGAGCCGGGGGAGAAGCTCACCTTCGAGCTGACCTCCGACCGAGCCGCGGAGTTCCTGCTGGTCCCGGCCGATCAGGCGGCGATGGTGCCCCCCAGCCTGCCCGACGCCCACGATGGTGCCATGGGCCACGACGAGGTGGCGATGGCCCACGGTCACGACGGCCGCCGTGTGGGCACCGTGGTCCCGCCCGACACGATCGTCCGCTTCACGTGGACCTTGCCTGACGACCCGGCGGACCTCACCGCCCTCGTGGCCATCGAGACGACCACCGGCACCACCGCAAGCTTCGTGGCGGCCACCTCCTAGGCTCGGGTCGACAGGTGTCGCGCGTCGGCATGAACGGCGCGCCACCCTGCGTTGTGAAGATGAAGGCCAGGGCCGATGGCGCCGCTCCCGCGCGCCACGTCCGCCACCGAGCGGTCGTCCACGGCCCGGCGACGGATCCAGGAGTACCAGGTGACTGAGCGGTTGATCGTGATCGGTGGCGACGCGGCCGGGATGTCGGCAGCATCCCAGGCCCGGCGGCTGAAGGGACCGGATGAGCTCGAGATCCTCGCCTTCGAGCGGGGACGCTTCACGTCCTACGCGGCCTGCGGCATCCCCTACTGGATCGGTGGGCTGATCGGCGAGCGGGACGAGCTCGTCGCCCGCGCTCCGGAGGTCTTCCGGGAGAAGCAGTCCATCGACGTGCGGACCGGTCACGAGGTGGTCGGCATCGACACCGGGGCGCGTACGGTGACCGTCCGCGACCTGGCTGCGGGGGAGGAAGCCGAGCACGCCTACGACCAACTGCTGGTCGCGACCGGTGCCACGCCGCTCCGGCCGCCGGTCCCCGGTATCGACGCTGACGGGGTGTTCGGTGTCCAGACGCTCGAGCACGGCCAGAAGGTGTTGGATGCCCTCGCCGATCGGGACCCTCAGCGGGCGGTGGTCATCGGTGCGGGCTACATCGGCATCGAGATGGCCGAGGCCATGCTGCTCCGCGGTCTGGAGGTCCACGTCGTCGAGATGGCGGACCAGCCGATGTCGACCCTCGACCCCGAGATGGGTGACCTGGTCGCTGACGCGATGCGACGGATGGGTATGCACCTCCACCTCGGTGTCGCCGTGGAGGGCATCGCAACCGGTGAGGACGAATGGATCCGGGGAGTGGTCACCGCAGACGGGACCTTGGAGGCCGACATCGCCGTCCTCGGGACGGGGACCCGGCCCTTCAGTGATCTGGCTGCTGACGCCGAGATCCCGATCGGACCTTCGCGGGGGATCGTCACCGACCGGCGTCAGCGCACCCCCGTCGACGGGGGGTGGGCGGCCGGTGACTGCGCGGAGACCTTCCATCGGGTGTCGCGATCGCCGGTGTCCATCGCCCTCGGCACGATCGCGAACAAGCAGGGCCGGATCGCCGGGCTCAACCTCGGTGGTAGCTACAGCGCCTTCCCCGGCGTGCTCGGGACCGCCGTGACCAAGGTCTGCGAGATGGAGATCGCCCGGACCGGCCTGGGGGAGACCGCGGCGCAGGCCGCCGGCTTCGAGGTCGTGGCCGAGACGATCAAGGGCACGACCCGGGCGCATTACTACCCCGACGCCACGCCGATCACGATCAAGACGGTGGCCGAGCGGGGCACGGGTCGGCTGCTGGGCGCCCAGATCGTCGGTCGTGAGGGCGCAGCGAAGCGGATCGACGTGTTCGCGACGGCGCTGTGGAACGAGATGACCGTGGACGACCTGCTGAACGTCGACCTGTCCTACGCGCCGCCGTTCTCGCCGGTTTGGGACCCGATCCTGATCGCGGCCCGCAAGGTCGACGGAGCGGTGCGCGCCGCGGGGCTCTGACCCCCGGCCCGGCCCGCGCGGGGGCTCTGGCCCTCCGCGGCTGCGGGGGCCGGGTGCCCCTCCTGCGGCTGCGGGGGCCGGATCCCCCGCCTTCGGCGGCCGGGTGCCCCTCCTGCGGCTGCGGGGGCCGGATCCCCTGCCTGCGACGAGAAGCAGCCACAGTCCGCTGTTTCTCGCCGGTCTGGGTCGCCGCGGGTGGCTCGGCGCCGCTGGAGCTGCGAGAAGCAGCCACAGTCCGCTGCTTCTGGCAGACGCGGGCGTAGGCGGGCGTAGGCGCGGGCGTAGGCGCGGGGGGGGCGGGCGTAGGCGGGCGTAGGCGCGGGGGCGGGGGCGGGTGTAGGCGGGCGTAGGCGCGGGGGGGCGGGCGTAGGCGCGATCAGGCGCGATCAGGCGCGATCAGGCGCGATCAGGCGCGAGCGCCAGCGCGCGGCCGTGGCCGTGGCCGGGCCTCAGGCCTTGCGCCGCGCGCGGTTGGTCGCCTTCGCCTCGGCATGGTTGGCGATGTACTCGATCACCTTGCCGGCCACGTCGACCCCCGTGGCCGCCTCGATGCCCTCGAGCCCCGGGGAGGAGTTCACCTCGAGGACGACCGTCCCGTGGTTGGAGCGCATCAGGTCCACACCGGCGATCGTCAGACCCAGGATCTTGGCTGCCCGTTTGGCGGTGGCACGCTCCTCCGGGGTCAGGCGGATCCTCCTGGCCGAGCCGCCTCGGTGCACGTTCGACCGGAAGTCGCCTGGGGCAGCCGTGCGCTCCATGGCCGCCACCACCTGGTTGCCGACCACGAAGGCCCGGATATCGCTACCACCGGCCTCCTTGATGAACTCCTGGACCAGGATGTTGGCGTCGAGTTGCCGGAAGGCGCCGATCACGGACTCCGCGGCCTTGGTCGTCTCGGCGAGCACCACGCCCATCCCCTGGGTGCCCTCGAGCAGCTTGACGACCAGGGGAGCGCCGCCGACCAGGGAGATCAACCCCTCGATGTCCTTGGTGGAGTGCGCGAAGGACGTCACGGGCAGACCGACCCCCTCGGCGGCCAGCAGCTGGAGCGAGCGCAGTTTGTCCCGGGACCGCGAGATGGCCTGGGACTCGACGGCCGGGTAGACGCCCATCATCTCGAACTGGCGCACGACCGCGGTGCCGTAGAAGGTGTGGGTGGCGCCGATGCGTGGGATGACGGCATCGATGCCCTCGAGCTTCTGGCCCCCGTAGACGATCGCGGGCCGGTGCGAGGTGATGTCGATCACGCATCGCAGGTAGTCCACGACGCGGACGGAGTGGTCGCGCTGCTCGGCTGCCTCCTTGAGCCGGCGCGTGGAGTACAGCTGGGCGTTGCGGGAGAGGATCGCGATGTTCACGGCAAGCTGGCTCCGCGATGGCAGGGGTCGTACAGGTAGCGGTGGTCGTGTGCGGCCTCGCCCGGGGCACATCGACGCCGTAGGAGAGGTGCACCGTACT
>PWEU01000310.1 GCA_003554005.1 Nitriliruptoraceae bacterium | reverse complement strand
TGTCGGGACGCAACGACGGTGCGCGGCGTCGGGTGATGGGGGAGTGATGCACCAGCACGTGGCGGTGATCGGGCCCGGCGAGGGTGCGACCGAGCAGGACCGCGCGGACGCCAACCGGGCCGGCACCCTGCTGGCCGAGGCCGGGGTCGTCGTCATCACCGGCGGCCAGGGCGGGGTGATGGGTGCGGCCGCCCTCGGGGGCCGTGACGGCGGCGGGGTGAGCGTCGGGCTCCTGCCTTCCTCGGATCGGGCCGACGGCGATCCGGCGCACACCGTGCTCCTGCCGACCGGGCTCGGGGAGCTGCGCAACGGCCTGGTGGTCCGTGCTGCCGACGTCGTCCTGGCGATCGGTGGCAGCTGGGGCACGCTCAGCGAGGTGGCGTTGGCGGTGCGCGTCGGCACCCCGGTGGTGGCGGTGCGCAGCTGGGATCTGCCAGCCGGCTCCGTCGACCTGGCCCCCGACATCGAGGTGGCGGTTGCGTCGGTGCTCCGCCTGCTCGCGACGCGGTAGCGGCATGTCTCGATCACGACGGCCCCTCCGCGCCCTGTCGGGCCCTCAGCCCTCGGCGTGCAGACGGCGGGCGGCCAGGGGGCGTGCGAGGCCGGGGGAGATCCGGCCCGCGGTGTCGGCGACGACGGCGGTCCGGCCGACGCGCAGCCGCTGCGGGGTGCGTCGCCCTGCGCGACGCCGAGCGACGACCGACACGATCGCACGGGCGACGTCGTCGGCTTCCAGCGCCGCACCGGTGGTGGAGCGCGGTGCCGCAGGCCCGACCTCGGTCACTGCCGTGCGCAGGAACCCCGGGTGCACGACCGTGACGGCGACGCCCTCGCGCGCCAGGTCGTCGGCCAGCGCCAGGAACACCCCCGTCAGCGCGTGCTTGGCACCGACGTAGGCCGGTCGTCCCGGCACGGGTACGAGCCCCGCAGCCGACGACAGCACCACGAGGTGGCCGCCTCCGGCCCGTAGTGCCGGCAGGGTCGCCCTGGCGGTCCGCAGCGCCCCGTGGTAGTTGACGTCCATCACCCGTCGGAAGGTGGCGTCGTCGGTCACCTCGAGCCCGCCGAGCGCCGTCACCCCGGCCCCGGCGACCACCAGCCGCAGCCGGGGCACGTCGGCCAGCGCCGCTCGCAGCTCCACCTCGCTGTCGGGGTCGGCGAGGTCCACCTCGAGCCAGCGCGCCACCGGATGCTCTGGGTCGGCGGGCGGGGCAGCGCCGGGCCGGTCGACGCCGATGGTGCGGTCGCCGGTGGCGGGGAGCAGCCGCAGCAGCGCGCGACCGAGGTGGCCGGCAGCGCCGGTGAGCAGCGCGGTCGGCGCCACGGCGGGAGCGGGCCCGTCATGCTGCGCACCCGCCCGACCGTCACCCACGGTGAGCGTCACGGAAGCGCGCGTAGCACTCGGCCGTCGTCAGCCGCGGCAGCCCCGGGAAGGCCGCCCGTAGCCGGGCGTTGTCGAGCACCGGCCGGTAGCGCAGGAAGTCGACCTGCTCGGGGCCGCTGCGGACCAGCCCCGTGGGGCGCAGCACCCGCAGCACGCCCCGGAGCAGCGCCGGCGGGACAGGGAGGTAGGGCCGAGCCTCGATCGCGGCGATCTCGCGCAGGGTCAGCACCCCATCACCGGCGAGGTTGAGTACCCCGGTGACCCGGTCGGTGACTCCCCGCGCGATGACCTCGGCGACGTCCCGGTCGTGGACGAACACGAAGGGCACGTCGGTGTCGGACAACCCGAGCACGACGCGGCCGGTGAACAGCCGCGTGATGAGGTTGTCGGTGTGCTCGCCGAGGATCGTGCCCGGCCGCAGCACCAGTTGGCCGAGCTGCGGGGACGACCGGCGCGCCTCGGCCAGCAGCGCCTCCACCTCGGCTTTGTGACGGCTGTAGGCGAACCGGGGGTGACCTGGGACGGGGTCGGTCTCCTTGAGCGGCCGCTCGCGGTTGCGGGGCGAGTAGCCGTAGGCCGCGCCGGAGGAGGCGACGGTGAGGTGGTCGACGCCGACGGCGAGGCAGGCGTCCAGCACCTGCCGGGTGCCGCCCACCTCGATGTCGTGCAGGGTCGTCTGGTCCATCCCGGGTGGCGGGTCGATGATGGCGGCGAGGTGGACGACGGCGTCGACGTCGTGCTCCGCGAGCAGCGCCGGCAGGTCCGTCGCCCGCAGGTCGGCGGTGACGTAGGTGACGCCCTCGGTCGGCGATTCGGGGGGGCGACGGTCCAGGGCGATGAGCCGGCCTGGCCGTTGACCTGGAGCAGGGCCAGCGATCTCCGCCAGCGCCTCGAGCGCCAAGGAACCGAGGTAGCCGGTCCCACCCGTGACCAGGACCCTGCTCACGTGCCGAGCACCGGGTCCGCGGCGACGACCGGCGGCGGGCGTCGCGACCACACGCTCGCCACGGTCAGGCCGGCGATCAGGTGCCAGATGCCCCACCAGGCGGCCACCAGCGCCATCCCACCGAGCCCACCGAAGAAGCCGAAGATCAGCACCAGCGCCAGCGCCGAGTTCTGGATGCCGACCTCGATGCTGACCGCCCGTCGGTCGCGCTCCTCGAGCCCCAACGCCGCCGAGGCCCCGTAGCCGAGGAGAAGCGCCAGGGCGTTGTGGAGGAACACCGCCAGCGCGACGACGCCGAGCAGCGCCGCGAAGTGCTCGATGTTGGACAGGAAGGCGATGGCGACGAAGCCGATGAAGAACACGATCGAGATGGCCCGCATCGGCCGGTACAGCTTGGCCGCCAGCTCCGGGCGGCGCAGCCGCAGCAGCACCCCGGCGGTGACCGGCACCACCAGTAGCAGCAGGATCGTGATGGCGAGGTCGACCGGATCCAGGGCGACGGCGCGGAGCACCTCGCGGGTACCGGGATCCAGCGAGCCCCAGAAGGCGAAGTTGGCCGGGGTCGCCACCGCCGCGACCAGGGTCGCAACGCCGGTCATGCCGATCGACAGGCCGGTGTTGCCCTTGGCCAGGTGGCAGACGATGTTGGAGACGTTGCCGCCCGGGCAGCATCCCACGAGGATCATCCCCAGTGCGATCGAGGGCGCCGGGTCGAGGATGCGGGTCAGCGCGAAGGTGAGCCCTGGCAGCAGCAGGAACTGCGAGGTGAGCCCGACCAACGGGGCCTTCGGCTGGGCGAACACGGACCTGAGGTCGGCGACGCGGACGTCCAGCGCGATGCCGAACATGATCAGCCCGATCGCCACGTTCAGGATGAACAGGCTGGTCGGGTCGAAGTTCAGCCGGATCTCGTCGATGGCCTCTGCAGCCAGGAGGGTGACGTCGCTGGCGAGCAGCGGCGCCAGCAGCGCTGTCAGCAGCGGCGCGAGCGACGAGGTCATCCGGCCGGCTCCTCGTGCATCGCTTTGAACGTCCGCAGCGCCGGCGCCCACAGGTGCGCGCCGGCGTCGACGTCGACGTGGACCACCGCGGGCCCGTCGCCGGCCAGGCAGCGCTCCAGGGCCGGTCGCAGCTCGTCGGGGCGGGTGACGTACTCGCCGCGAGCCCCCATGGCGCGAGCCAGCTCGTCGAAGCGGATCTCGCCCAGATCGGCGTAGACCGTGTCACCGTCCGGCAGTGGCCGGTCGAGCAGCAGCCGTCGCGCCACCGTCTTGAGCGGCTTGGCCGCGATCGACTGGCTCATCTTCACCATGCCCCAGGCCCGGTCGGCGAACACCACCCAGGTGACCTTCAGTCCGTGACGGACCGCCGTCTCCACCTCCTGCGGGTGCATCCCGAAGGCCCCGTCGCCGATCAGGCAGCACACCTCGCGGTCCGGGGCCGCCACCTTGGCACCCAGGGGCTGCGCCATCCCGGCACCCAGCATCCCGAACTTGAAGGTGGACAGCATCGAGCGGGGCGTGCGGGCCTGGAGGTAGAACTGACTCCAGACGGCGGTGTTGCCCCCGTCCACCACCCAGACCGTGTCCTCGGGGAACACCTCCTGGGCGGTGGTCGGGATCCGGGACGGATGGACCGGTCCCTTGGTGTCCTTGGCGTCCAGCGCACGGTCGAGCTTGGCGCGATCCTCCGCCGCTGCGGCCTCGATGTCGTCGAGCCAGGCGGCGCGCGTGGCGGCGTGCGGGGACGGCTCCGCGTCGGCGAGGCCCTCGAGCAGCCCGCGCAGGGTCGCGCCGACGTCGGCGCGCACCGCCAGCTTCAGCGGACGGTTGGCACCGAGCACCGCGTCGTCGAGATCGACCTGCACGGTGGCGGCCGCGTCGGGAGGGGCCCAGTTCGGGGCCTTGCCCCACCAGTCCGTCTCACCGAGCCGGGAGCCGAGCACCAGGATCAGGTCGGTCTCGTT
>PWEU01000161.1 GCA_003554005.1 Nitriliruptoraceae bacterium | reverse complement strand
TCCCGGGGCCGATTACAGCTGTTTTTTTAACAGTTTGGGCCCGCCTGCGGCCTATTACCCGGTTGAAGCAGAGGAGGCCCTGGCGGTAAGCGAATGGTGGCTCAGTGAGGTTTTGGGCGGGCATAAAAAAGGTGACCAGGAGAGTGTTAAAGATTGTTACCCCGGGATTAAGGACGGCCTGGAAGCTGAAGATATGCGGCGAAGTGATTTATTTACAGAGTATGACGGGAAAGTTATAGTTGATCCTGCACGGGTTGATCCCCGCTGCAATTCAAATAAAAGTTTATCGGCCAGTGCCATCGAAAAGCTGGCCGGCTGCCCTTACGCCTATTTCCTGAAGTACTTACTATATATTAACCCGCCAGAGGAACAGGCCTATGATCGCTGGGCCTGGCTCGATGTAATGGAGCGGGGCACTCTGCTGCATGCTATTTATGCCAGGTACCTGAGGGCAGTTTGCGGCCGAACTGGTAGCCCGCAGGAAGACCGGGGCGAACTGTTTAGGATTGCCGAGAATGAGATTGCGAAAAAGAAAGCTGATAGTCCCCCACCAAGTGAGGTGGTTTTTCAAAGTGAAAAAAACCAGCTGCTCCGGGAACTGGAAACATTCTTAAAGTGTGAGCAGCAGCTCTGGCAGGAAGGAAGCGTTCCGCTTTACCTGGAGGTGCCCTTTGGCCGTGGTCCTGAAGCTGTGCAGGAAGCAGGTATTGGCCGCGAAGATGCGGTGGAACACGATCTGCCCGGTGGAGATAAAATTAAGATTCGCGGTAGTATCGACCGCATCGACCGTTTACCAGGGCAGGATCTTTACCGGGTCTGGGATTTTAAAACAGGTGGCACTAGTATTTACAGGCATAGCGACCATATCAAGCAGGGCCGGCAGATTCAACCTGCCCTGTATACCAGCGCTGCGGAGGTAATCCTGCGCGACCGGTACCCGGGTGCGGTTGTTAAGGATGCCGGTTATCTTTTCCCGACGGAAAAGGGGGAGGGGCAAAAATACCTGCGCGAACAGGATCGCCGCGATGAGGCCGGGCGGGCAGTGGAGTTGATGTTGGACCAGATCAGCGAAGGCGCTTTCTGTGCTGCCGAAAATAAAGATAAGGATTATCCGCCCTGTAACTTCTGCGATTACCAGGCTGTTTGCCGTTACCCGCAGGTTCTAACCGATCATAAGCTAAAGAAAGAAAACCCCGGAAACACTATCCTGGAACCCTGGAAGGAGCTGCAAAAATATGAGTAGGGCCAACCTTAAGGATCAGGCTGCTCGGGATAAGATTAGAGGCTGCCTGAACCAGACCTTCCTGGTAGAGGCAGGGGCCGGTTCCGGCAAGACTGCCGGCCTGGTCGATCGGATGATAGCTTTGCTGGCCAGCGGCAGCTGCGAGCCCGAGAAAATGGCAGCTGTTACCTTTACCCGCAAAGCTGCTGGAGAATTGAAAGGGCGTTTTCAGCTGGGCTTAGAGGAGTGCTGGAGGAAAGAAAGCGACCCGCAGGTTAAAGAACGTCTGGCTGAAGCCCTGGAAAAAATCGAGCGGATTTTTGCCGGGACGATCCATTCTTTTTGTGCGCGGTTGCTGCGGGAGAGGCCAATTGAGGCTGGAATAGCCCCCGATTTTACTGAAATCGAGGGCTTAGAAGAAAAGCAGCTGGAAGAAAGGGCCTGGGAAGAATACCTGGTTGAAGTCGGGGCTAAATATCCGGATAATCTGGACCGGCTTGATGAGATGGATCTTTCGCACAATGATTTAAAGGAAGCTTTCAAAAAGCTTAATCAATATCCTGATGTGGAGATTAAGAAGAAAAAGGTTGGTAAGCCGGACTTGAGTCCGGTGCGCAAAGAGATGTACCGCTTTTTTAAAAAGGTCCGGCCCATGCTGCGGAAAGATGAGCCGGATAATGGCTGGGACGGTCTGCAGGATGCGATCAGAACGTTCCAGCGCTGGCAGGATCTGTTTGATCTGCAGGATGATCGTTACCTCCTGCGCCTGCTGGGTATTTTAAAGGGTAAAGGCAAAGCTACCTATAAACGTTGGAACCAGGATGATGATGAGGTTAAAGCCCTGGAAGGGGAATTTAGCAGTTTTCGGGACAACCTGGTTAAACCGGCCCTGGATGACTGGCTTACTTACCGCCATTATTACCTGCTTGAATTTCTTGAGCCGGCTGTGGAACAGTACCGAAAAATGCGTCTCCGGGAGAATCTGCTTAATTACCAGGATCTATTGATGCTAACGGCAAAGCTGATTCAGGAAAATAGTGAGGTTAGAGCTTATTTCCAGGAGCGGTTTACACACCTGTTAGTTGATGAGTTCCAGGATACCGACCCGATCCAGGCTGAAATTATGTTTTACCTGACCGGGGAACAATTCGATGAGCAGGACTGGACCAGGCTTACCCCGAAGCCTGGTTCGCTCTTCGTGGTTGGCGATCCCAAGCAGTCTATCTACCGTTTTCGGCGGGCTGATATTGCTACCTATAACCAGGTTAAAGAGCTGATCGCTAATTCCGGGGGCGAAGTGTTAACGCTTTCCAGTAACTTTCGCTCTCTGCCGGGGTTGATTGAGTGGGGGAACGCTGCTTTTGATGAGCTTTTCGACCCGATTGACCCTCCTTACCAGTCCGACTTTACGGCTATGGATGATGTCCTCGTTAATGTGGCTGGGTGCACGGAAGGATTGCTTAAGTTACCGGTCAGTAAAATTAAAGGTAGCTATCCAAAAGATATTGTTTCAGCAGATGCCGAGCAAGTCGCGGATTGGATCGAGAAGGCCATCGGCGGCGGTATCAAACTTAGCCGCAGTGATGAGGAATTAAGACGCGGTCTTGATGAAAAGGCAAAGGCTGGAGATTTCCTGGTTATTGTCAGCAGGAAGAAGAATATGACCCTTTATGCCCGGGCTCTTGAAAAAAGAGGGATTGCTTTTAGCTTAAGCGGCGGTGGTGACCTGGAAGAATCGGGAGAGTTAAAAGAGCTGCTCAACCTGCTTAAGGCCCTGGCCGATCCTGAGAACCCGGTGCCGCTGGTGGCTACTTTACGGGGCATTTTTTTCGGTTTCAGTGATAATCTTTTATACCGTTTCAAGCGGGCAGGGGGACAGTTTAATTTTCTTACCCCGGTCCCGAAGCGAGCCGATCAGGATCTCTATGACCGGTTTGATGTCGCCAGGAGCACCCTGCTGCGTTACCGGGCCTGGGCCAAGAACCTGCCGCCAGGCAGCGCGATTGAAAAGATAATCGAAGAGCTTGGCTTGATTCCTTATGCCCTGGCCGGAGAAATGGGCAGGGGGCGGGCCGGCAGTATTGTTCAGGCCCTGGAACTGCTGCGCAGCCGGGAAAGCCGGGGCGAGATTAGCTTTGGCGGGGCTGTAGACTACCTGGAGCGAGTCCTTGAAGAAGGGGTAGAAGAAGAGCTTGCTGTTGACGGCGGTAGCTCTTCGGCAGTGCGCATTATTAACCTGCACAAGGCCAAGGGCCTCGAGGCGCCGGTTGTGATCCTGGCCAACCCGGGCAATCACAAGGTCTATGATCCTGTCCTGCATGTAACCCGCAGTGCAGGCTCGGCCGAAGGTTACCTGGTTATAGACAAAACGAAGGATGATTACGGCAATATGGAAACCCTGGCTTTGCCTCCGCAGTGGGATAGTTGGGGGGCTGAGGAGAAAATATACCGTGATGCTGAGTATATTCGCCTGCTTTATGTAGCGGCTACCAGGGCCAAGAATATACTGGTCATCAGTACTTACCTTGGTAATCCTGAGAAAAGCCCCTGGTGTCCACTTGAAAAGTTCTTAAATGATCATAACTGCCAGGAGGCTTTCTCAGCCCTTTTACCAGCGAAAAGTACAGTAGCAGGAGGGCAGCAGGTGGATGAACCTGAACCTATTTCTGCCGGGATCAAGCAAGATGTAGAGGAATTAATTGGGGCCGGCATTGGTAGCATGAAGGAGCCAACATACCGGCAAATTAGCGGGGCTGCGCTGCACAGCGGAGAGGATTTGCCAGAGCGGCAAAAAAGCGGCAGAGGCACGGCCTGGGGAACAGCGGTGCATGATGCCCTGGAATACCTGGTTGGCAAAATGATCACTGCATCTGATGATGGTGCCGGGACTGGTATTGGAGCAGACCATGGGGCGTTAGAGAAGGCAATTGAGGCAGCAGTTAAGGAAGTGGAGCTTCCTGAAACCCAGGAAGAAGAGCTAAAGGAAACGCTTAACAGGGTGGTTGCCTCTGATTTCTGGCAGCAGTTAGCAGCAGCGTCTGATGTTACGACCGAGGCGCCTTTCGGGATATGGGAAGGCGATACCTACGTGACCGGGATTGTTGACCTGG
>PWEU01000329.1 GCA_003554005.1 Nitriliruptoraceae bacterium | reverse complement strand
CGTTCCGTGCCGCCATGGGCTCGTTCCTCAGCGGTGTCGCCGTCATGACCACCGAGGCCCATGGCGTGCCCCACGGCATGACGGCCAACGCCGTCAGCTCGGTGTCGCTGACCCCGCCACTGGTCCTGGTCTGTGTCGATCGGACGGCGCACATGGCCGCTGCCGTGGCCTCGGCGGAGGTGTTCGCCCTGAGCTTCCTGGCCGAGGACCAGGCCGGGCTGTCGAACCACTTCGCCGATCGGCGCCGCGGTGAGGGCGAGGAGGAGTTCGTCGGCATCGACTGGTCGGTCGCTGCCACCGGCGCCCGGGTCCTGGCCGACGCGGTCGGCTTCGTCGACTGCGAGGGGGACACCATCGCCGAGGCCGGTGACCACCTGATCGTGATCGGTGAGGTCGTCGCACTCGGGGCCCGCGACGACCTGGCCCCGCTCGCCTACTTCCGCGGCGGGTACGGTGGGTACCAGCCTGCCGTGGCCCTCGACAGCGCCTGAGGTCGCCGATGCAGTGCCGTGAGCACCACCTCGAGGTCGGGGATCGTCGCATCACCGACGTGACGAGCCTGTGTGCCGCGTTCGCCGACGAGCAGGGCACCGACGGTCTGCTGCACGTCTTCCTGCCCCATGCCACCGCCGGGCTCGCGCTGCTGGAGACCGGAGCCGGCTCGGACACCGACCTTGCCGACCACCTCGATGTCCTGTTGCCGCGGGACGACCGGTGGCGTCACCGCCACGGCAGCTCCGGCCACGGTGCCGACCACGTGCTGCCAGCCATCATCAGCCCGAGTCTGACCGTCCCGGTGGACGACGGTCGGCTGGCGCTGGGGACATGGCAGTCGATCGTCGTCGTCGACACCAACGCCGACAACCCACGGCGGGTGCTGCGGCTCAGCTTCCTCGCCGGGTGAGCTCCGTGATCGGCCGGCCGACCCTCGGTCAGTGGGGTGTGCCGAACAGCCGGTCGCCGAAGTCCCCGAGCCCCGGGACGATGTAGGCGTTGTCGTCGAGCTCCGGATCGATCGCGGCGGTGACGATGCGCACCCGCGGGTTGTCCGCCAGGATCCGGTCCACCCCGGTGCGCGTCGCGACCACCGACAGGACCGTCACCTGCTCGGCGCCCTCGGCGTCGAGCGCGGTGACCGCGTCGGAGGCGGAGCCCCCGGTGGCCAGCATCGGTTCCAGCACCAGGACCCACGCGCCGTCCAGCGGCGGGATCCTGAAGTAGTACCGGCGGGCCTGGTGGGTCTCGTGGTCACGCTCGAGCCCGATCATGCCGACGAGCGCGGTGGGCAGGACGTCGGGCAGGCCGCCGAGCAGGCCGAGCCCCGCCCGCAGCACCGGGACGGCCACGATCTGCCGTCCCGGTCCGACCGTGGGCGCCGTGGCCAGGGGGGTCTCGACGGTGCCCTCGGTGTGGGGCAGGTCGCGCACGGCACGCAGCGCGAGGATCGAGCCCAACCGACGGGCGTGGTGCCGGAAGTGCTCGGGTGTGGTGGTGGCGTCGCGGAGCGCGGCGAGCTGGAGCCCGGCGATCGGATCGTCATCGAGCACGGTGACCTGCGACACGGTGGCCTCGGCGGGTGACAAGGGGCGGGTTGGAGCGTCATCGGTAGCCTAGGCCCGATGCCCGGTGAGGCGAGGACGCAGCCGATGGACGCAGGGAACGTGCCGTCGACCCGTCGCCTCTCGCGTCGGGCCCGCCGGGGCGCGCTCATCGCGGCGGCCTGCGCGTGGCTGGTGGTGGCCTGCACCTCCGGCGACGATGTCCCGCCGATCACCGCGCCCACCCCGCCCGTGGAGGAGCCGGCGGGCACGACCGCTGCCGGACGGGACGTGGAGCTGGTGTTGCCGCCTCGGACGGCCCTGGATCCGAACGTCGCCGAGCGCCTGTCGGACCGGTTGGGATCGCTGTCGGAGGACCTGCCCGACGGGGTGGACGCCCTCAGGGTGCGCAACCCCGAGGAGCCGGCCTTCGTTCCGGATCTGCTCGAGCTCGCGGCGGCCCGTGGAGCCGCTCTCGCCTGCGTGCTCGGCCCTGACGTCGCGAGCATCGCCGACCGAACCGCCGTGCGGCACGGCGCCACGACGGCCTGCGCCCTGCCCGCCACCCTGCCCGAGCTGGACGGGGGGGGCGATTTCCAGCCGACGCCCGCCGTGCGGGTTGACGTCCCCGTCACCGAGCTCGGCATCCTGATCGGCACGGCGGCGCGCACCGCGGCGCTGACCGCGGTGGCGCGGACCGCGCCCGACGGCGACGACCCGGATGGCGATGCCAGGGACCCCGATGCCGAAGGACCGGCTACCGACGAGCCCGCTGCACCAGCTGCTGAGGTTCCCCGCGTCGGTCTCCTGCTGCTGGGCGATGAGCTGCCTGCCAACCGTCTTCGGGAGGGCATGCTGACGGGGCTGGGCGGGGTCGAGGTGGTGGAGGCCGAGGACGCCGACGCCACACCGCTGGAGGCGCTGGAGGCGGTGCTGGCCGCGGGCGCCCAGGTCGTGATCGTCGATGGTGGGCCCGGGGCGGCTGAGGTCGTGGCGGCGACGGAGGGACGGTCGGCCATCGTTGCGCCGGTGGACGTGCTGGCCGAACCACCCCCCGACGGGGCGGTCCTCGGCTACCGCCTGCGATGGGAGCAGGTGGTACGGGTGCTGCTCGACAGCTTCGCTGGTGCGGGCCAGCTCGAGGCGCCCGTCCTGCTCGGCGTGGGGGACGATGTGTTGGAGCTCGAGGTCGGCTCCGGCCATCCCGAGGTGCTCGAGGCGCTCGAGGACGCCCAGGCGCAGCTCGCCATCCGGGACGACCCCCGGGCTCCGCTCGTGGACGAAGGTCCACCCGACGGCCGGCCCTGACCCGACCTAGGCTGGGCGTCGGAAGCCCGTCTGGCGCGCCGTCACCATCCGTGAGTACTCCAGGGTCGTGCGACGACCGGGCTGTCCGGTTCCCCTCCGTCCCGTCATCTGCTTAGGAGCATCGTGCGCCGCGCCAAGATCGTCGCCACCCTCGGGCCCGCCCTCGACGACCCGGACCGTCTCCGGGCCGCGCTCGCGGCCGGTATCGACGTGATCAGGTTGAACTTCTCCCACGGCACCGCGGAGGACCACCGCAACCGCCTAGAGGAGGTCCGACGGATCGCCGCCGAGCTGGGGCGGCCGATCGGCAGCCTGGGTGACCTCCAGGGTCCGAAGATCCGGCTCGGGGACGTTCCCGAGCCGGGGGTGGAGCTCGAGGAGGGCGGCGAGGTCGTGTTCGTGTCCGGCGCGGAACGCCTGGACGCGTACGAGGAGGACGGCATCCCGGTCCTCCCCGTGGTGTACGAGTACCTGGCCGTCGACGTCGAGACCGGGTCGCTGGTCCTGATGGACGATGGGCTGCTGCGCACCGTGGTGTCCGGCGTGGACGGGGACCGGGTCCGCGCCCGGGTCGTGGTCGGCGGGGTGGCCAAGGCACGCAAGGGTGTCAACCTGCCCGGCGTGGAGGTGTCGGCGGCCAGCATGACCGACAAGGACCGCGAGGACGTCGCGACCATGGTCGAGCTCGGGGTCGACTGGATCGCGTTGTCCTTCGTCCGGGCCGCCCGGGACATCCACGAGCTACGCGAGTTGATCACCGGTCACGGCGGGATCCAGCCGATCGTGGCCAAGCTGGAGCGGCCCGAGGCGGTGGACAACCTCGACGAGATCGTGCAGGCCACCGACGCCATGATGGTGGCGCGGGGTGACCTGGGTGTGGAGATCGGTCCGGAGCGGGTGCCAGCGATCCAGAAGGAGATGATCGACCGGGCCAACCGCTGGTCCAAGCCGGTCATCACGGCCACGGAGATGCTGGACTCCATGATCCGCAGCCCCCGTCCGACCCGCGCCGAGGCGTCGGACGTGGCCAACGCGATCTTCGACGGCACCGACGCGGTGATGCTGTCGGGCGAGACCGCCGCGGGTCGCTACCCGGTGGAGGCCGTGCGGACCATGGCAAGGATCATCGAGGTCAACGAGCGCGACACCCACTTCAGCCAGGTGTTCCCGGAGACGCGCGACGTCGTCGGCTCCGTCGTCGCGAAGGCGGCGGTGCAGATCGCCGACGACCTGGGGGCCAAGGCGATCCTGGTCTTCAGCTTCTCCGGAGCATCGATCCAACTGGTGTCGAAGTTCCGGCCGAGCCAGCCGCTCATCGGCTTCACCAGCGAGGAGACGACGCTGTACCGGCTCCCGCTGATGTGGGGGGTGCGGGGCGAGATGACCGCGGAAGAGGATCAGTCGAACGCGTTGATCGAGGCGGCCGACGCGCTGTGCATCGAGCAGGGCCTGGCCGAGGAGGGCGACACCGTCGTGATCGTCTCGGGCATCCCCGGTGGTCGCGGCGGTACCAACCGTGTCATGGCCCACCGGATCGGTGAGCTCATCGGCTGACGGCACGCGTCACCCTCACCGACCGACGGTCACCGACCGACGTCGACCGGCTCCTCGGGCGGACCGTCGGCGAGCAGGACCGCGAGGTGGTCGGCGAGCGCGGCTGGGGCGAGCTCGGCGTCGGTGGCCCGCAGCTCAGCCAGCGACCACCACCTGGCCTGGACGGCGCCGGGGTCGTCGAGCGGCGCAGCATCGACGTCCGCCCCGCTCGTCCTCGCCAGGAACCAGCGTTCGGCCTGGTCGATCCAGCAGCCGCGGAAGGGGAACACCACCCGCCGGGACCAGATCCACGGGCCGACCTCGACCTCCACGCCGATCTCCTCAACCACCTCGCGCTGGGCGGCGGCGAGGTGCGACTCCTCGCGGCGCAGCCCGCCGCCGGGCGCGGTCCACCCCCGGCGTTGGCTGTCGGGTGCGTGGGCGACCAGCAGGACCTGGTCGTCGGCGTCCAGCAGCAGCACCCGGGCTGCCTGTCGGACCAGCGGCGCTTCGCGCGTGCCCCCCACGGGCTCGGCCGCCAGCTTCGGGTGAGGTGGGATGACCCGTGAGGACAGCACCAGGTCCGGGTCGAGCACGGTGAGCAGACCATCGCGGTCGACGATGAGCATCGCCCCCTCGTCCGCCCCCACCAGCCGCCCCACCACGTCGCTGGGGATCGGACCCCGGACCGGGTCGTCGAGCAGGTGGCGCACCGACACGCGCTGGCCGACGTGCTCCGGGGTGACCCGACGGACATAGCGGGCCCGCAGCTGGTGGATCCGGGGCGTCCCGCTGCTCGGCTGGTCCGGCGTGGGGTCGCCCGGTCGGGGCGGGGAGGGTTCGCTCATCGCGCGGCCAGATCGTGGAGGTGGACCTCGACGTCGAACACCCGCGAGAACAGCCGGGTCTTGCGGGCCAGTTCATCGGGGGTGACATGCAGGCCCCCGCCGGTCAGCAGCAGCTCGACGACGTCGTCCCGTCGTCGGGCCTCGATGCCGGTGACCGCCTGGTCGTGGGCACGGTCGAGCCCGTCGGCGACCTGCAGCATCGCCAGCAGCTGCTCTGTTCGTCGGCGGTCCCGGGGGGACAGCGCCGCGAAGGGTGGATGGTCGGTGGAGATCCCCCGGGAACGGTGGAAGCGCACCAGGGTCGCCAGCATGGCGGTCTCCGCCGGGTCGAAGCCGCGCAGTTCGGCGTTCTCGACCAGGTAGGCCCCGTGCAGGTGCTGTCGGCGCAGGGCGAGCGCCTCGCCGACCGAGTGGAGCTCCGCGGCGTGGCGCAGCAGCTCGCGGTCGGTTGCCTCGAGGTCGTGGAGGTCGCGGGTGCGCTCGAACAACAGCGCTGCCAGGTGGGCGACGGGGGTGGGGTGGGGGTCGTCGCCGTTGAAGGTGCAGCGCAACCGGGTGACCTGATCGGCCCGCAGCTGGAGCGCGCTCGGTGGCGTACCGATGGCGTAGGTGTCCAGCAGCAGTCCCTCCCGCAGCCCCCAGTCGCTGACGGTGATCCGCTCCAGCCCGAGCCGTTCGAGGACCCGGGTCAGCACCACCCCAGCGACGTGCAGGTGGTCGGCGCGGCTGGACTTCATGCCGGGCAGCCGCCCCCGGGTAACGGTGTCCACCGACACCAATCGCTCGCGCAGGCGCTGCAGTTCGGAGGTCTCCACGCTGAGCTGGTTCAAGGTGGCGGGCAGCCACTGGCCCTGGTCGGCCGCGGCGACGCGGGCCAGCGCCCGAACGGTCCCGCCGACCGCGACGGTCGTGGCCGGGGCCATCGCGGTGATCCGGTCGACCAGCGGGTCGAGCTCGGCGTCCACGACCTCGCGCAGCGCCTGGACCTCGGGCCGGTCCGGTGGATCGTGGCTCATCGAGGCCGAGAGCCGGCTCACCCCCAGGGGGACCGACGCGGCCCAGGTGATCCGATCACCGGCGCCGACCGCCAGCTCGAGGGATCCACCCCCGAGGTCGAGCACGAGGACCGGTTCGTCGCGGACCGCGACCGCGGCCCGTACCCCGAGGTAGGCCAGCCGCGCCTCCTCCAACCCCTCCAGCACCCGTACGTCGGTGCCCGCGGCGCGGGACAGGTCGGTGAGCACCTCCTGGCCCTGCCGGGCGTCCCGCAGCGCGGCGGTCGCCACGGCCAGCACCTCGCTCGCGCCGCTGCGTCGTGCCAACTCGCTCAGGTGCGTGACCACGGCGACCGCCCGCTGGTGCTGCTCGGGTGGGATCGCCCCGTGCCGGGCGACCTCCCGACCGAGGTGCAGCATCTCCCGCTCCCGCAGGAGCGGGATGACGCTGTGGCCGTCCCCCTCTGCCACCAGGACGTGGAAGGAGTTGCTGCCGAGGTCGAGGATGGCGCTGCGCATCCGTCAGCTCTTGCCGGAGGGGTTCAGGAGCTCGACCCGGGCCGGGTCCGGCCAGCCCTCCACGAGCCAGGTGGCCACCTTGCGCGCGTTGGGCCGTTCGGGTATGTGCCCCCGGCGCCACAGCGCCGTCAGCGCTGCCCCGATCACGTCGGCGTGGCTGCACAGCAGGGCGTTCTCGGTGGCGACGCGGGTCAGCAACTGGTCCACCTGCTCGAAGGGGGTGCCCTCGGTCAGGGCAACCTCCTCCTCGACCGGTAGCCCGCGCGCCGCCGCGAGGGGGGCCACCGTGTCGATGCAGCGCTTCGCTGGGCTGGACAGGAGCACGGTCAGGTCGCGGTCGGCCAGCATCTCGGCCAGCGCCTCGGACTGTCTGCGGCCGGTGGCGCTGAGGGGCCGGGCGAGGTCATCGCCGGTCCAGGCAGCACGATCGCCGGCGTCGGCGTGGCGGACGAGCAGGAGCGTCACCGGTCACCTCCGGCCAAGCGGTGGGAGAGCGCCTCGGTGAGCAACTCCACGTCTGCAGGGTAGGTGAGCAGCTGAGGGGCCTGCCGCGCGTCGACCCAGCGGGCGACGTCGACCTCGTGGTCCGCCGCCCGGTCGGAGGGGTCACCGTTGCGGTGCTCCATCATGTACCCCCTCACGCGCTTCCAGCCGTCGACGACCTGGTACACGACCTGGCTGAGCTCCTCGACGACCTCGGCGCGGATCCCGGTCTCCTCCTCGACCTCGCGGACCGCGGCGGCCTCATGGGCCTCACCGGGATCGAGCTTGCCCTTGGGCAGGGACCAGTCGTCGTAGCGGACACGGTGCACCACCAGGACCTCCGGTGCCTCGGTGCTGCCCCGCAGAACGACCCCTCCCGCCGCCTCGACGGCCGGGGACCCGGTCCAGTCGTTGTCCACGCTGCGTTCCTGGCTCATGCCTCCTCCCGTCGTCGTGCCCGCTCCTGCAGGGTCAGGTGGGTGTCGACGCCCCGGGTGGTCCGCACCCGCCGCCACCGGCCATCGACCCCGAGCTCCCAGGACAGCACGTCATCGGCGAGGTTGATCGCCAGGATCTCCTCCAGCCGTCGTTGCAGGTGGGGGTCCTCCACCGGGGTCAGTGCCTCGACCCGGCGGCTGAGGTTGCGGGTCATCCAGTCGCCGGAGCCGATCAGGTGGTCGTAGCCCCGGGCCTCGCTGCCGAACCGGTAGATACGTGAGTGCTCGAGGTAGCGGCCGACGATGGAGCGGACCGTGATCGACTCCGACAGCCCGGGGACCCCGGGACGCAGGCAGCAGATCCCGCGGACGATCAGGTCGATGGGGGTCCCGCTGGCGGCGGCGTCGTAGAGCGCCTCGATGATCTGCCCGTCGACCAGGCTGTTCATCTTCGCGACGATGTGGCCGTCCTCGGCGTCGCGCTCGCGGGCGATCAGCTCCAGCATCCGCGACCGGAAGGTCGTCGGTGCCACCACGAGCTTGCGGTACTCCGACTGCTTGGAGTAGCCGGTCAGCACGTTGAACAGGTCGCTGAGGTCCTGGCCGAGGTCGGGATCGGCGGTCAGTAGCCCGATGTCCTCGTAGATCCGAGCGGTCTTGTCGTTGTAGTTCCCGGTGCCGATGTGGGCGTAGCGGCGCACCTTGCCCGACTCGCGCCGGATCACCAGGGAGATCTTGGTGTGGGTCTTGAGCCCGACCACCCCGTAGGCGACGTGGACGCCAGCCTCCTCCAGCGCCTTGGCCCACTCGATGTTGGCTTCCTCGTCGAAGCGGGCCTTGAGCTCCACCAGGGCGACGACCTGCTTGCCCTCCTCGGCGGCGTCGAGCAGCGCCCGGATGACCGGACTGCCCGGTCCCGAGGTGCGGTACAGCGTCTGCTTGATCGCCAGCACGTCGGGATCCCGGGCAGCCTGCTCGATGAAGGCCTGCACCGAGGTGGTGAAGGAGTCGTAGGGGTGCTGGACGAGGACGTCAGCGTGGGCGATGACCTCGAAGATGTCGAGGTCCGGAGTGCCGGCCTCGGCCAGCAGCCGCTGGCTGGTGGGCGAGAACGGCTCGTGCTTGAGATCCGGGCGGTCGAGGCCGTACAACGACCACAGCCCCGCCAGGTCCAGGGGGCCGGGGATGACCATCACGTCGTCGGTGGCGATGTTCAGTTCCCGGATGAGCAGGTCGAGCGCCTCATCGCTCATGTCGGGGGTGACCTCGAGCCGCACGACCCGACCGAAGCGACGCCGGGTCAGCTCGGTCTCGATCGCCAGCAGCAGGTCGTCGGCCTCTTCCTCCTCCACCTCGAAGTCGGCGTTGCGGGTGACCCGGAAGACGTGGTGGTCGAGGACCTCCAGCCCGGGGAACAGGCGGTCGAGGTTGTCGGCGATCACCTGCTCCAGGGGCACGATCCGCTGGCCGTCGGGCATGATCAGGAACCGCGGCAGGACCGGTGGCACCTTGACCCGTGCGAAGCGACGCTGGCCGGTCCCGGGCTCGCCGACCAGCACCGCCAGGTTCATCGAGAGGTTCGAGATGTAGGGGAACGGGTGGGCCGGGTCCACCGCGAGGGGGGTCAGGACCGGGAAGACCCGGTCCTCGAAGATCACCTCGAGATGGCGACGGTCGTCGTCGTCGAGGTCGGCAACGTCGCAGAACCGAACCCCGGCAGCCGCGAGCTCGGGCACGAGCTGTTCACGGAAGATGCGCGCGTGTCGGGTCGCGAGCTCCGTGACCACGTCGCGTATCGCTTCGAGCTGGGCGGTGGGGCTCAGGCCGTCCGGGGTGGTGCCGGAGACCTCCGCCGCCTCCTGCTCCTTGAGGCCGGCGACCCGGACCTGGAAGAACTCGTCGAGGTTGGTCTGGAAGATCGCCAGGAACTTCGCGCGCTCCAGCAGCTCGAGCTCCGGATCCTCGGCGAGCGCGAGCACCCGCTCGTTGAACTGCACCCACGACAGCTCCCGGTTGAGGTAGCGGACCTCGTCGAGGGGCTCGGGGTGCGCCGACAGGATGTCGAGCGTGACGTTGCGCGGCTGCGGACGGCTGCGGCTGGGCTTTCCGGGGACCACGATGGCGTCGAGCGGGGCGACGGGGGGAGCCGGAGCCGGGACCGGGGCGTCACCCCGCGGGTTGGCGGGGCGCGGGTCGGCGGGGCGCGGGTCGAGCGAGCGGGGGTCATCGTGGCGCTCGCCGGCGGGGCGCTGATCGGCGACGAAGGCGCGCGCGGCGGGCGCTGGCTCGTGCCGTCGGCGCGCCCAGGGCCACCACCACCGTGGTCCTCGCCCCCCTGCACCGTGAGCCATCGCTCGGTCCCTCCCGTCGTCGGTCGATGCGGTCGGCCGCCACCTCGCCGGAGACCGCCAGGCGCCGGGGATCGCGTCGCGCCACGAGCCTAGGTGGTGGCGTCGGGGACCTGCGACCGCCGACGCGTGCCCGGCCGTCGGGCACCGTTCGGATCCCACCGGGCGAGCCGCGACTGAGGTACACCTCACGTGCACTTGCCCCGCCGGATGCCTACAGTCGGTACCAGCGCCCACGCGATCACGACGATCGACGATGAGGGTGTGGACAGCTACAGACCAGGAGGTCCAGGTTGACGTACACGATCGCTGAGCCCTGCATCGACGTCAAGGACAAGGCGTGCGTCGAGGAGTGCCCGGTCGACTGCATCTACGAGGGTGACCGGATGCTCTACATCCACCCCACGGAGTGCATCGATTGCGGCGCCTGCGAGCCGGTCTGTCCCGTCGAGGCCATCTTCTACGAGGACGATGTCCCGGACGAGTGGAAGCAGTTCACGCCTATCAACGCCGAGTACTTCGAGGACGAGGTCACCGGTCTGGGCTCCCCTGGTGGCGCCGCTGCCGTGGGGCCATCAGGCAAGGACCACCCGACGGTCGCGGCCTGGGAGAGCTGAGCTCCGGGGACACGACCAGTGGCGGCGCGCGGATCCCGCGCGCCGCTCCTACGTCCACGAGCCGGCTAGACTGCGTCACCGACCCCACCCGCACCTGCCCGAGCCGACGAGGAGCCTCCGGTGGCGTACGTGATCGCTGAGCCCTGCATGGACGTCAAGGACACGGCCTGCGTGCAGGAGTGCCCGGTCGACTGCATCTACGAGGGTGACCGGATGCTCTACATCCACCCTTCTGAGTGCATCGACTGTGCCGCCTGCGAGCCGGCCTGCCCGGTGGAGGCCATCTTCTACGCCGACGACGTGCCCCCGGAGTGGAGCGAGTTCACCGCGGTCAACGCGGAGTACTTCGAGCCTTCGGTCACGGGCATCGGCTCCCCTGGTGGCGCCGGCAGCGTGGGGAAGTCGGGGGCCGATCACCCGAAGGTCGCCGCCTACGAGATCGCGTGACCGAGGTCGCGACCGACCCGGTGGGCGACCCGGGTCGCCGCTGATGCGCTGGCTCCGGCGTCCTCGCTCGGACCGGCGTCCTCGCTCGGAGCGGTTCCCCGCGATCACCGCCGCATCGCCGGTCGTGCCGGGGTCCGTATGGCGGCCGCTGGTGGCCGAGCACCTCGACGCCGGTCGTCCGAGCGGCTGGTGGGAGCCCGTCTACGCCACTGCCGTGGCGCAGGGCCGGCGCCTGCCCTGGCAGGAGGGCACCGCTCATCCCTGGGTGGTGGGGTGGCTGGAGGACCCGGTGCACGCACCACCGGGCTCGCGGGCGCTGGTGGTGGGCTGCGGCGTCGGTGACGACATCATGCCGCTGCTCGAGCGGGGCTACGACGTCACGGCGATCGACGTCTCGGAGACCGCGATCGCCTGGTCGCAGCATCGGGTCGGGGCCCGAACGGGCCGTGAGGTTGCCGCGGTGCGGTGGCTGGTCGCGGACCTGCTCGAGGTGTCGGCCGCCGAGGTCGGTTCCTTCGACCTGGTCGTGGAGGTCCACACCGTCCCGTGGCTGCCGGGGGTGGTCCGGGACGCGGCGATGGCAGCGATCGGTGGGCTGGTGGCCCCCGGTGGCGTCGCGTTGGCCATCACCGAGGGGGCCACCAGCGACGCCGCCCGTGGGGCGCTCGAGGGACCCCCGTGGGCCCAGGCGCCCAGTGAGTTGACCGCGTACCGGGCGGGTGGGCTGGTGCGCCTGGCCGTCGAGCACCCGTCACCAGGTGACGGTCCGACGCTGGAGGTCAGGATGACCTGGCAGCGTCCCCGCGGGGCTCCCGACGGGGCCTCACTCGACGAGGGTCTGCCCCTGCTCGGTCAGTGACCGGCGATCACGTCTCCTCGTCGCCGAACAGCTGCTCCGTGCGATCGGTCGCGACCTTGCGAGCGAGGACCACCGCACCCGCCACCAGCGCCGACCACAGCAGCAGATCGCGGAGCTCGGTGTCGCCGCGGACGCCCTGGGCGGTGGGCGGGGGCTCGTCCTTGGCCAGGGTCCACCCGAGCTCCACGGCCTTCCTGGCGGCGACCGCGGCCGCGGCGGCCGCGCCCGCAGCGATCATCCTGCGCAGCAGTGCGTTCACGCCCGTCCTCCACCTCGGCGTCGGGCGGCCCCTGCTCGGGCTCACCTTCGGACACCGACGCTAGCGGCGGCGACGGCGTCGTGCCGCAGGAGCCCTCGTGCTCACACCAGCAGGCGGGCTGCGGACCGTTCGGTGGTGGGGGCGTAGGACATCCACGCGGCGACCAACCGCCGCACGCCCTCGCGTAGGTCGGCCTCCTGGGCGGTGTACACGACCCGAAGGCACCGTCGGTTGCCGTCGTCGACCGACAGGGCGGGACCGGGCACCACCACGACCCCGTGTCGCAGTGCCACCTCGGCGAGCTCGTCGGCGTTGCCGTGGGGCAGGGTGAGCCACAGCGACAACCCACCGGTCGGGCAGATGAAGGTCCACTCCGGCAGCAGGGTGCTGATCAACTCGCACAGCAGGTCGCGGCGGGGGACCAGTTGCGCGCGGCGCTCGGCGAGCACCTCCTCGGCGTGCTCGAGCAGCGACACGGCGAGGAGTTGGCTCACCAGCGGCGTCCCGAGATCGGCGACGGTCTTGGTGGCCAGCATCCGTGCGGCCCAGTCGTCCGGGGAGCGGATCCACCCGACCCGCAGTCCCGCCCAGAACAGCTTGGCGGTGGACCCGATCGTGTGCACGGCCGCCCCCTCGGGGGCCAGCGCCGCGATCGGTGCGGGGAGCTCCTGCTCGTCCAGTGCGACGTCGGCCATGGCCAGGTCCTCGAGCACCACGGTGCCGTGGGCGGCGGCCAGCTCACCGATCCGCACCCTTCGCTCTTCGCTGAGGACCGCGCCGGTGGGGTTGTGGAAGTGCGGTGACACGTACAGCAGCTTCGGCTCGGCCCGCTGCATCAACTCCTCGAGCACGTCGGTGCGGGCACCGTCGGCATCCACCGGTAGGGGGAAGGTGCGAGCCCCGAACCGTCGGAACACGTCCAGGGCTCCGGGGAAGGTCGGCGTCTCCACGATCACCGGGTCACCCTGGCGCAGGGTCTGGCGGGCCACCAGCGAGATCGCCTGGTGGGCGCCGGTGGTGATCACCACGTGCTCGGGACCGGTGGGCAGCCCCATGGCCTGGAACCGGTCGCTCACGGCGTCCCTGAGCGCCCGCAGCCCCTGAGGGAGGTACCCGTGGTGCGCCGTCAGGGTGCGGATCTGGTCCGGGGTCGCTCCGCTCAGCAGCCGCTCGACGGTCGGACTGCCCGTGACGGCCGCGACGGACAGGTCGATCAGGTCGCCGCGACCCTCAGGGCTCTCGCCGGGTCCGCTGCGCTGGACGAGCCCGTCCTCGGAGAGGAACAGGCGGGCGGTCGCCACCGCATCCACCCCTTCGGGCGAGCTCGTGGCCTGGGGAGAGCGGACCCAGGTCCCCGAACCACGCCGGCTCTGCAGCCAGCCCTCGGCCTTGAGGCGGTCGTAGGCGGAGACGACGGTGGCGCGGCTGACCGACAGCGACCTGGCCAGGGTGCGCTCAGGTGGAAGGACGGTGCCGAGCGGGATCTCCCCGCGGTCGATCGCACGCTTCAGCGCGTCGGCGAGTGACCGGTAGAGAGGACCATCCTCCTGGAGCGCGGACGCCAGGAGTTGGGCGAGATGCGGTCCACTTTCTCGGATTGGCTCATCCAATAGCAGTCCAAAGTCCAGAGTGCGTGCGGTTGGACCGGTGAGGTCGGAGTGGTACGGTAGCACTCGTCAGGCCAACCGGAACGGTCTCTCCTGGGTTCGTTCCAATCGGCCTCCATCCACTCGACGGCCATCCGGACGGGGCTTCAGCTCCGACCTCCCAGTGGAACCGAAAACTTCAGACTGGCGCTCGCCCCTCTCCCAGGTTCGTGCGCCCCGCTCGGACAAGGGCAGGACCCGCACCCTCTCCCATATCTGCGGTTCTCCCACCGCAGGCGAACGGATGCTCTCCCCATCCGCTCCCGCGAGGTCCAGTCCCCGAGCGTTCGACGTCCCCCCGGCCCTCCCACCGGGGGGACGCCTCTTTGTGCTCGTTCCGGCTGCTGGTGGGCGCTGGAGACTCGGGCATCGCGCCGCGGGGGCGGTGGGGCGCGAGGAACAGCCGATACCTGCGGTAAGTCGCCGGTGTTCGGCACCGGGCGCGGCGCTCGCGGTGGCTCCACGGCGTCGGAGCCCCCGGTGGCGCGCGTCGCGCCCCGGGCCGGCTCAGGCGAAGCGCAGGCTGGGGACCCCATCGAGCCCGTCGAGCACCCGCACCCGGACCCCGCAGGTGCGCAGGAAGTCGCGGATCTCGTCGGAGCCCTCGTAGCGGCCACCGGCGGCCACGACCTCCGCCACCCCGGCGTTGGCGATCAGCTTGGCGCACGCGAAGCAGGGCACCCCGGTGCAGTACAGGCTGGCGCCCTCCAGCTGCTCGGGGGAGGAGAACAGCAGGACGTTCGCTGCGGCGTGGATCCCGATGCAGCGGGCGTCGTCGGCCTCCGTGCCGCCGGGGGCCGAGCGAGGACAGCCACCCTCGTCGCAGTGCGGGTAGCCCGAAGGGCCGCCGTCGTAGCCCGTGGCGACGATGCGCCGACCCCTGACCAGGACCGCGCCCTGGCGTCGCCGGACACAGGTACCCCGGGTGGCGGCCGTGCGCGCCAACTGGAGGGCGTACTCGTCGAAGTCCGCTCGTCGCGTCGAACTGGCCATCCCAGAGCACTCCCGTGGTCAGCGACCCGCGGTCACGCCACCACGTGCCGCGGGCCGGACCCTACCTGTCGGCCGCTGAGCGGTGGGGTCCGAGCAACAGCTCCGTCGAGGTGCGGGCTCTCAGGGAGGCGCCCAGCAGGTACAGGAACAGCGCGAGGCTGCCGGTGACGACGGTCGCGGCGCCCCAGGCCACCGCCCGCAGCGGCGTCCGCTCGCGCCACGCGATCCACAGCCAGCCGAAGAGGAAGGCGAGGTAGATGTCGACCAGTGTGACCCGACCCCAGACCAGGGCGATGATCGCGGCCCCGTCGAACGGCAAGGAGGCGACGCTGAACGCTCCGACGATCGCGCTGACCATCGCGGCGGTGCCGAAGGCGGCGACGGCGCGGATCACCGGCAGCACCCAGCGGGGCTCCGAGCCCCCGGCGGTCACAGGTTCCCCCGGCGGGCCTGGGCGCGCTCGATCGCCTCGAACAGCGACCGGAAGTTGCCGACGCCGAAGCCGCGGGCGCCGTGCCGCTGGATGATCTCGTAGAACACGGTCGGGCGATCCTGGACCGGCTCGGTGAAGATCTGCAGCAGGTAGCCCTCCTCGTCACGGTCCACCAGGATCCCGAGCTCCGCCAGGTCGGCCCAGGGCTCGTCCACCTCGCCGACGCGGTCCCGGGCCTCGTCGTAGTAGGTCCCGGGGACGCTCAGGAACCCGACCCCTCGCGACCGCAGCGCGCGCACCGTGCCGATGATGTCGTCGGTCGCCAGGGCCAGGTGCTGGACGCCCGGGCCGCGGTGCGCCTCGAGGAACTCATCGATCTGGGATCGGCGGCGTCCCGCGGCCGGCTCGTTGATCGGCAGCTTCACCCGCCCGTCGCCATCCCACAGGACCTTCGACATCAGGGCGGTGTACTCGGTGGAGATCGCCTCGTCGTCGAAGTGCCGCAGCTGCGAGAACCCCAGGATGCGCTCGTAGAAGGCGGACCAGCGGTCCATCTGCCCGCGCTGGACGTTGGCGACGACGTGATCGACCGTGTGCAGCCCGACGGGAGCCGCGGTCCCAGTCAGCGGGTCCTGCTCGACCCTGACGTAACCCGGGCGGTGGACGCCCGCGTAGGCGTCGCGCTGGACGAAGGTGTGGATCGTGTCCCCGTAGACCGCGATGGCGGCGACCGTGAGCTTGCCGTGCTCGTCGCTCAGCACCTCCGGCTCGTGATGGGGCACGGCGCCGCGCTCGGTGGCCCGAGCGAAGGCCTCCTCGGCGTCGGGGACCCGGAAGGCGACGTCGCGGACGCTGTCACCGTGCTGCAGGTGGTGGCGGGACACCGGGTGCTCCGGAGACAGTCCCGAGGTCAGCACCAACCGGATACCGCCCTGCTCGAGGACGTAGGACGACCGGTCGCGCACGCCGGTCTCCGGGCCGGCGTAACCCACCAGCCGGAACCCGAAGGCGCACCGGTAGTAGTGGGCCGCCTGGCGGGCGTTGCCGACGTGGAACTCGATCGCGTCGTAGCCCATGATCTGCAGCTCGCGCGCGTGCATGGCACCTCCGGGACGACCGACGAGGATACGAGCTCCCCACGTCGGGTGCCCCACCGGCTGCCGATGCCCCCCCGTCACACGGGAGGGATCTCCCCGGGGGGGAGGTCGCTGCGGCCGGCCAGGGGGGAGAGCTCGAACTCCTCGCGCCCGATGCGGAGGAACTCCACGGGCTGGTCGTCCCTGAGGTGCTGCTCGACGAGCACCGGCACGTCCTCCAGGGTGACGCCGCCGTACCAGACGTCGTCGGGGGCGACGTAGACGATGGGACCGACCATGCAGGGCTCGAGGCAGCCGGTGGCCACGACCTTGACGTCCACCAGGCCCTGGGCGCCGGTCTCCTCGCGGATCGCCTCGAAGAGTCCAGCGCTGCCCCGGGTGATGCAGGACGGTCGCGGATGCTCCGCGGGTCGTTCGTTGATGCAGACGAACACGAACTTCCGCGGCATGCCGGCGCGGGCCATCGGCGCTCCTGATCCTGGGGTGCGGGGGAGGAGGCCGGCACCGTAGCCTCCCGACGATCACCGAGGTGGAACCAGGCATGGTGCGCTCAGGTGGGCAGTCCGCGTGGGTCCTGCTGGACCTCGACGGCACGGTGCTGGACTACGACCGCGCCGAGCAGGAGGCGGTGCTGGGCACCCTGGCGGGCGTGGGGCTGCCGGCCTCGCCGCTCGCTCACCTGGGGGAGGTGCTGATCATCTCCGACGAGGTGGGTGCCGCCAAGCCGGCCGCGGCGATCTTCGAGGCGGCGCTCAGCGCCCTGGGGGAGCCCGATCCGCGCGCGGTGACGATGGTGGGGGACTCGCTCAGCGCGGACATCGCCGGGGGCCGGGCCGTCGGGCTCCCCACGGTGTGGGTGGCGCCGTCGCAGCAGCCCGATCCGACGGACCCGGCGCTGCGACCCGATCGCCGCATCGTCGCCATCGGTGAGCTCCCCGGGTTGCTGCGTGCCTGACCGGGCCATCCCCGCCGGGACCGGCGACGTACAGAGCGTGCAACCCTCCACGCCTCGCACCGACCACCTCGAGGTCCTCCCGTGAGCCTGCTGCTGACCGCCGCTGCCGCCGCCCAGCCCGCCGAGCCCGTCCGCCTGACGGCGGGGCCCCATCGCTTCGCCCTGCGTCCGGGTGCACCGGCGGTGATGGGCATCGTCAACACCAACCCCGGGTCCTTCTCCGACACCGAGCACCTGGCGTCCACCGAAGCCCAGCTCGCCAAGGCGCTGGCCCTGGTCGAAGCCGGCGCCGACATCATCGACGTCGGGACCGACTCCGGGGTTGCCTACGGGGAGCCGATCGACCTCGACACCCAGATCGCGGCGGCGGTCCCGTTGGTCCGCGAGCTCACGGCCCGGGGTGTCCCCGTCTCGATCGACACCCCGCAGCTCGCGGTCGCGGAGGCGACGCTGGAGGCGGGCGCCGCCATGATCAACGACGTGTCCGGCCTGGCCGAGCCGAGGATCGCGGCGGCCTGCGCCGCGCACGGTGCCTCCCTGGTGCTCCTGCACACCCGGGTGGAGCACAAGAAGGAGGCGTTCCTGGCCTTCGACGACGTGGTCGCCGACGTCGAGCAGCTGTTCACCGAGCGGATCGCGGTCGCCGAGGCCGAGGGGCTCGCGCGGGAGGCGATCGTGCTCGACCCAGGACTCGGGTACGCCAAGCACCCTCACGACGACGTGGACGTCCTGCGGGCCTACCCCCGCTTCGCCGCCTACGGGCTCGCCATCCT
>PWEU01000176.1 GCA_003554005.1 Nitriliruptoraceae bacterium | reverse complement strand
TTCTACGGCAGCGCACCGACCTGGCGTCGGCTGGTCGCCGAGATGGAGCGGGAGCACCACCTCGTCGCCTTCGACCGCCCCGGCTTCGGGTTGACCGAGCGCCCCGAGCGGGACCGCTGGGATGGGGCCAACCCCTACTCCCGGGCGGTGGCGGCCCGCCTGGGCTGGGAGCTGCTGGACCACCTCGAGGTGGAGGACGCGGTGCTGGTCGGCTCCTCGGCCGGCGGCACCAACGTGCTCGAGATGTACCGCCTCCAGCCCGAGCGGGTCCGCGCCCTGGTGCTGCTGAGCCCCGCGATCACCGGCGACGTCGGCCCGCCCTCGGCGCTCAGGCCGCTGCTGCGCTCCCCGCAGGTCCGGTCCGTGGCACCCCACCTGATCCAGCGGTTCGTGGGAGAGGTGGACGTGACACGGACCTCCAGCTCCTGGGCCGATCCCTCACGGGCGACGCCCGAGGACGCCGAGCCCTACCAGCGCATGCTGCGGGTCGACGGTTGGGAACGCGGCTTCTGGGAGGTCGTCAACGCCGATCCGCGTCCCGACCTCGGTGACCTCCTCGGACGGATCGACGTCCCCGTGCTGGTCATCAGCGGCGACCGTGACACCGTGATCCGGCCACGTTGGAACCGGCGCACGGCCGCGGCGATCCCGGGGGCCAGCTACGTCGAGCTCGACGGCTGCGGCCACACCCCGCAGGAGGAGTGCCCCTCGGAACTGGCGGAGTCGATCGCGACGTTCCTCTCGACGTCGCTGCGCCCCTGACGAGCGGGCTCACTCGACAGACCGTGCGTCCTGCGACGCATCCGGCGTGGTGGCGGCACCGCGCTCCTCGACCTCCGAGGCTCCGATGTCGGGGCCGTCGGTCAGCCCCGCGAGGTCCTCGAGCCGGAGCGTCCCGGTGTCGGCCATGGGATCGGGCAGGGCGTCCGCCGTCTCGTCGTCGCTGTCTGCCGGGGCGACCCGGCGTTCCTCGGGCATCAGCGCCAGGATCTCCGCCACGTAGCGGTGGGCCGCGTTGAACAGCCCCATGTCCGTGCCCTCCTGGGTGGACCACTTGTGCCACAGGTCCAGCACTTCGTGGAACACCTCGGCGGGCTCCCGTCGGCCCGTGAGCTCTTGGGGGACGATCTCCACGACAGGCTCGAAGGACCGCTCCAGCCAGCGGTGGGCGATCAGCGCCTCCGGCAACGATCGGCCCTCGTCCTGCTGGAGCCAGGCACCGAAGTTGTGGATGTCGTTGAGCAGGCGCCGGGCCTGGTTGTCCTGGACGTCGAGCCCCGTGAGCTGGCGGAGGATCCGGCGGTAGCGACCCGGCTCGACCACGGAGGTCTTGAGCTTCATGCGCGTCACACCCGGCTCGTCCTGGATGAGCTCGAGCTCGTCGACGTCGTAGCCCAGCTCGTTGATCCGCCGGAGCCGCTCATGGATGCGGTAACGCTCGTCGTCGGCGAACACCTCGTCGGTGGTGAGCTCCGCCCACAGCTGGTGGTAGCGCTCGCGCAGTTCGAGGCCGAGCTCGAAGGGGTCCGCCTCGTCGGAGAGGACTCCCGCGGCCTGGAGATCGAGCAGCTCCCCGGCACACTTCTCGATCGCGAGGTCGACGTCCATGTCCCGCTGGCCCGTCGAGAGCTCCTCGTACAGCTCACCGGTCTCGGTGTCGACGAGGTAGGCCGCGAGCCGGCCGGCGTCACGCCGGAACAGCGTGTTCGACAGCGAGCAGTCCCCCCAGTAGAAGCCCTGGAGGTGGATCCGCACCAGCAGATGTACGAGCGCGTCCAGCATGGGATCGCGGATCGCGTGGTGCTCCTGGCGCAGGAAGAGCAGGCGGTACGGCACCGAGTACTCGAGGTGCTCGGTGAGCAGCACCGCCTCGAGGCTTTCACCGTCCGGGGTCTCACGTCGGCTCACGACCCCGACGACCTCGACCACGGGCACCTGCTCCTCGCGGAGGTACCGCAGGAACCGCCACTCCCGATCCGCGTAGCGCCGCGGCAGCTCCTTGAGGTGATAGAGCCGTTCCCCGTAGGCGACGGTGCGGACCACGTGCCGGTGGATACCCATCGGCATCTCGACCAGCCGATCGTGCTCCCAGCCGGCCAGCGGCTGGTCCCAGGGCAGGTCGAGGAAGTCCGGGTGACCCGTCTTGGCGAGCAACTGGAAACGCACGGCGGTCACCGCCTCACGCGGACCGAACCGACAACGACGACCCGGTCACGCGCAAGAGGCGTCCGGAGCCAGGTGCACGTCGCGGCCGCGCCAGGCTCGGCGCGGCCACGACGGCGTGGGATCAGCCCTTCACCGAACCGGCGGTCAGACCGCGGACGAAGAAGCGCTGCAGGGAGAAGAACACGGCCAGCGGGACCAGGATCGTGATGAACGCCCCGGCGCTGAGCAGGTGCTCACGCGCACCGAAGGTGCCGATCATGCCGGCGAGGTAGGTCGTGGAGACCTGCCCCAGCCGGGCGGTGTCCAGCAGGATCAACGCCACCAGGTAGTCGTTCCAGGTCCACAGGAACTGGAAGATGGCGAAGGCCGCCAGCGCCGGGACCGACAGCGGGAGGATCAACCGCACGAAGGTCGTGAAGTGCGATGCACCGTCGACCCTCGCGGACTCGATGACCTCCCGTGGTAGGGAGCCGATGTAGTTGCGCAGCAGGTACACCGCCAGCGGCATACCGAACCCGGCGTGGGCCAGCCACAGGCCCAGGAAGGGGCCCTGGATGCCCAGCGCGCTGTAGAGGTTGACGATCGGGATGAAGGCGACCTGCAGGGGGACGACCAGCAGGACCACGAACACGATGAACAGTGTCTCGCGACCCTTGAACTCCATCCACGAGAACGCGTAGGCCGCGAAGGCTGCAGCGGTGATCGGGATGATGGTCGCGGGGACCGCCACCACGATCGAGTTGATGAACGCCTCGGCCAACGTGGACCCGCCGACCGACTGCTGCAACACCTCACCGTAGTTGGCGAAGGTGAACTCCGACGGGTTGACGAAGGAGGTCCACCACCCGGAGGTGTTCACCGCGGCCTGGGTCCGGAAGGAACTGACCAGCAACCCGACGGTCGGCACCAACCACAGACCACAGATGATGAGCAGCATGCCCTTGACGAACCAACCCGCACCACTGCGGTCGTCCGGGTCGCCCTTGATCGCCTTGGCCACCGCCGAGGGTTCCTTCTTCTTGACCTCGGTGGTGACGCCGTCAGCTGGGGGAGTCGGTGCGGTGCTCATCGCTGTGCCTCCTGCTCACGGAACCGCTTCACGTTTATGACCATGAACGGGAAGGTCATGATGACCAACAGGATCACCACCACGCCGGCTCGGCCGTAGTTGCCACCTTCGAAGAAGGTGTAGAAGTAGTTGGCGATGACCTGGGTGTTGCCACGACCGTTGGTGGTCACCCGCACGATGTCGAAGATCTTCAGCACCAGGATCAGGATCGTGGTGAGCACCACCACGATGGTGGACGCGATCTGGGGGATCACCACCTTGAAGAAGATCTGGAACTCGGTCGCGCCATCGATGCGTGCCGCCTCGATGGTGTCCATGGGCACGCCCTTGATGGCCGCCGAGAGCAGGACCATGGCGAAGCCGGCCTGCATCCAGATCATGATCGCCATGAGGGCGAAGTCGTTGGTGAGCGTGTTCTCGTACCACGAGATCGGCTCGACCCCGAACATCCCGATGAAGGCGTTGAGCACCCCGGTCTGACGCCGCGGCGCCGGCTGGATCTTGTAGATCAACTCCCAGATCGCTGCCGCCCCGACGAAGCTGATCGCCATCGGCAGGAAGATCAGCGACTTGGCCACGTTCTCTGGACGGGGACTGAGCCGGTCCGCCAGCACGGCCACGACCAACCCTGTCACCACGGCCAGCGCGGGCACGACGATGATCCACTGGAGGTTGTTGCCCAGCGAGATCCACGTCTCCGTGTCGGTCAACACGCGCCGGTAGTTGTCGAGCCCGACGAAGGGCCGATCGCCCGCGACGAAGCGGTCACCGTAGAACGACGCCCTGACCGTGTCGAAGAAGGGGTAGATCAGGAAGACGGTCACCACCAGGATCGCGGGCCCGAAGAACACCCACGGCTTGACGACCTCCTCGAACGTACCGCCCACCCGCTCAGTGGCCTCGTTCAAGGCCCAGAACAACACGAACACCCCGACGACACCGGCCACGATGGCGACGAAGCCGTTCAAGAGGACAGAACCCATACTTGCTCCTCTCCCTGGAGCGGCGGCGGGGGGGCCGGGCCGCCGGAGCGGCCCGGCCCCTCGAGCTACCGCGAGCTCGTCATCGGATCGGTCAGCGGGCGACCTCCTCGTACAGCTCGTCGATGTTGGCGAGCGCCTCGTCGAGGGTCTG
>PWEU01000330.1 GCA_003554005.1 Nitriliruptoraceae bacterium | reverse complement strand
GCGGGGCCGGCGGGGCCAGGACTCGGTGCGGCCGGTGGGCTTGGGGGCTCGATGGACGAGCCGGAGCCCCCGTGGTGTTGACTTGGATGCGACGCCGGAGCATCGTGCTGCCGGGCCGGAGCACCAGGACACCTCGATGTCAGCACTGGACGACCGAGCGCGCGCGCTATGCGACGACGCACCTGACCGCTACGACGACCTGACCGCGTTGTTCGTCAACTGCACCTTGAAGCCCTCGCCGGAGCTCTCGCACACCCAGGCGCTGGCGCAGCGCTCGATCGCGATCCTCGAGGCGGTCGGAGTCACGGTCGACCAGTTCCGAGCGGTCGATCACGACATCGCTCCGGGCGTCTACCCGGACATGACCGAGCACGGCGCCGCCAGGGACGACTGGCCTTCGCTGTTCGACCGGGTCATGGCCGCCGACATCCTGGGGCTACTGACCCCGATCTGGCTCGGTGAGAAGTCGAGCGTCGCCACCCGTGTGATCGAGCGGCTCTACGGGAACTCGGGCCAGCTCAACGCAGCGGGCCAATACGCCTACTACGGGCGTACCGGTGGGGTCATCGTCACCGGCAACGAGGACGGCGCGAAGCACTGCGCGATGAACGTGCTCTACAGCCTGCAGCACCTCGGCTACGTGGTCCCGCCCCAGACCGACGCCGCGTGGCTCGGCGAAGCCGGCCCCGGCCCGTCCTACGCCGACGAGGACTCGGGTGGGCCCGACAACGACTTCACCAACCGCAACACGACCTTCATGACCTGGAACCTGCTGCACACGGCGAGGTGGCTCAAGGACGCCGGCGGGTTCCCGGCACACGGCAACCAGCGGACGCTGTGGGACGCCGGCTGCCGGTCCGACGCGCCGAACCCCGAGTACCGCTGACCCGTCCGCGGCCCTGCTCCCCCGAGCACAGCCGAGAAGCAGCAGATAGTCGCTGGTTCTCGCACCCGATGGCCGCCAACGGCACGGCTGACCCGCCGCTCGCGCGAGAAGCAGCAGATAGTCGCTGGTTCTCGCACGGGCGGGGCCACGGCGCGCGGCGGCGCGGGGCCACGGCGTGCGGCGGCGCGGGGCCACGGCGCGCGGCGGCGCGGGGCCACGGCGCGCGGCGGCGCGGCCGCTGGGGTCAGCCGGCCTCAGAGGGCGCCCGGGTGCGGGAGCGCACGGCCTTGTGCAGCTCACTGACCAGCACCACGGCGACCATCACCACCGCGATCCGGCTCCAGCCGCCGGCCGTGACCGGCTCGATCTGCAGCACGAGCTGGGTGGGCCCCCAGTAGCTGGCGGACACGTGGATGGTGAGCGCCACGATCGTCGAGATGAGCAGGAAGGGGGTGCCGACCACGTTGGTGACGACGATGGAGCGACGCTCGGACCGGGCGTTGTAGACGTGGGCCGCCATGGCCAGCACCAGGGTGGTCAGCGCCGCGCCACGCTGCTGGGCCTCCGACAGCCCGACGTCGATCGACCAGGTGAACACCCACAGGCTCCCGAGCGCCATGGTGACCCCGGTCAGCGCGGTCCGCTCCCACAGCACCGCGTTGACGATGGGGTGCTCACGCCGCCGCGGTGGCCGGTCGAGCACATCGGGCTCGCCCTTCTCGAAGGCCAGCGCCACGTCCTGCAACCCGTTGGTGACCACGTTCAGCCACAGCAGGGCCGCCGGGACGTAGGGCAACGGCAACCCGGCAGCGATCGAGGTCAGGATGGCGACGATCGCCGCGGCACCCGTCGACAGCAGGAAGAAGGTCACCTTCCGGACGTTCTCGAAGACGACCCGGCCCTCCTCCACGGCGTTGGCGATGGAGACGAAGTTGTCGTCGGTGAGGACCATGTCGCTGGCCTCACGGGCGACATCCGTACCGTCCCGGCCCATGGCCACCCCGATGTCGGCAGCCTTGAGCGCCGGCCCGTCGTTGACCCCGTCACCGGTGACCGCAACGATCTGCTCGTGGGACCGCAGAGCATGGACGATCCGGAGCTTGTGGTCGGGCGCGACACGGGCGAACACGTCCACCTCGAGGACCGCCTCGGCCAGCTCCTCGTCGGACATCTGCTCGACGTCCTTGCCCGTGAGGGTCTCAGGCCGCTCGCTGATGTCCAGCTGGTCGGCGATGGCGCTCGCGGTGACCGCGTGGTCCCCGGTGATCATGATCACCCGGATGCCGGCCTGTCGGGTACGAGTGATCGACTCCTTGACGCCCTGCCGTGGCGGGTCCTGCATCCCCACCAACCCGGTCAGGATCAGATCCTCGGGCGTGGGCGGGTGTTGCTCGTCGATGTCCGCGGCGACCGACTCATCGAGCCGTCGCTCCGCCAGGGCCAGGACCCGCAGGCCCTGGGCAGCCATCTCCTCGGCGGTGTCGAGCACGGCATCGACGTCCAGCGGGGCGGTCCCATCACCATCGCGAACCTCGGAGCACAGCTCGAGCACCCGCTCCGGCGCGCCCTTGAGCCGGATCATCGGCCCATCCTCGTCCACCACCACGAAGGAGTAGCGCAGGTCGGACTCGAAGGGGACGTGCGCGAGGACCTCGGCCTCCTCCCGCAGCTCGCGGGGGTCCTTGCCGACCGCCCGCGCGGCGGCCAGCAGGGCGATCTCGGTCGGATCGCCGCGGTGGTCCACCACCTCGCCGTCCTCGACGACGAGCTCGGCCTCGCTGGTGACCACGGCCGTGCGCACGCTGCTGGCCAGGGCGCCATCGGGGTGTTCCTCGAGATGGTCCGCAGCCGCGACCACCTCGTCGGCGTCGTCGCCGTCATCGTCCTGCCGGAAGCGCACCCAGCCATCGGGGGTCCAGCCGCGCACCAGCGTCATCCGGTTGGCTGTGAGCGTGCCGGTCTTGTCGGACCCGATCGTGTTGGTGCTGCCGAGCGTCTCGACCGCCGGCAGGGAGCGGATGATCGCGTTGCGCTGCGCCATCCGCCGTACCCCCAGGGCCATGGCGACGGTGAACGCCACTGGGAGTCCCTCCGGCACCACCGCCACCGCCAGGGCGACAGCGGTGAGGAACATCTCCTGCACCTCGCCGCCGAGGGCGAGGCCGAGGAAGAACGCCACGACGGTGGAGCTCAACACCGCGATGGCGATGATGTTGGCGAAGCGGTTCATCCGCTGCTGCAGCGGGGTCTCGGGCTTCTCCTCCCCACGGATCGACTCGGCGATCTCTCCCAGCTGCGTCTTCGCAGCCGTCTCCACGACCACCCCGCGAGCCCGGCCGCTGGTGACGGCGCTGCCCATGAAGGCCATGCTGCTGCGGTCGCCGACGAGCGCGTCCTCGTCGACGGGATCGGTCGACTTCGCCGCCGGCTTGCTCTCCCCGGTCAGCAGTGACTCGTCGACCTCCAGGGAGGTGGTGCGCACCAACCGCAGGTCGGCGGGCACCCGGGTCCCCGAGGTCAGGAGCACGATGTCGCCGGGGACCAGGTCGATGGCGTCGACCTCCGACTCCTTGCCGTCACGGATCACCGTGGAGGTCGGGGCGGCCATCTGCATCAGCGCGTGGACCGACCGGTCGGCCTTGCGTTCCTGGATGAAGCCGATGATCGCGTTGATGACCAGCACCGCGGCGATCACCGCCGCGTCGGTGTACTCATCGATCAGGATCGTGACGACGAAGGCGACCAGCAGGATGTAGATCAAGGGGCTGGTGAACTGATGGAGCAGGATCTCGAGGTCGCCGCGGGGCTCGTCCTTGCCGAGCTCGTTGGGGCCGTGTTCCTCCAGACGACGGGCCGCTTCGTCAGCGGTCAGACCCTCGGACCGCTCGGTGTCCAGCGTCTCCAGCACCTCGTCGGCGGACTGGGCGTGCCACAGCTCTCCCGTGGGTGTCGTGTCACCGTCGACGACGGCATCGTCCTGTTCGGTCCTCGCGTCTGACACCACGTCCTCCAGGTCCTGGCCGTCGAAGGGCGCGGAGCTGGCGTGCTGGGCCCGACGGCCGACACTTCGTACATCGTGACGAGGTGACGCTAGCGACCCGAGGTGGGTCCCCGCGATGGCCGGACGGCCCATCGGTCGTGGCCATTCGCTGTCGTTGGTCGTCCGCCCCAGTCGGCTCACGCCCCTCCACCCCGGAGCGCACCCCCATGACCGCCCCTCGCGTCGGTGACCTGCACCCAGGCGTCTGCGAGAAGCAGCAGATAGCCGCTGGTTCTCGCACCCGATCGCTGCTCACGGCTGAGCCGAGGTCTGACTCCCGCGAGAAGCAGCAGATAGCCGCTGGTTCTCGCATGTCGGGGCCCGGTGACGGGGCCGACCACGACCAGGCGCGACCGGCCGCGTCGACCCGGACAGTGCGGGCCGGGGCCTGATCGGACCGCCGCCCCAGTAGCCTGCCGCCGCCGGCGCCGACCAGCGCCGACCAGCGC
>PWEU01000272.1 GCA_003554005.1 Nitriliruptoraceae bacterium | reverse complement strand
GCGCGCAAGGAGGCGGTCGAGCAGGGCAAGCCCGACCACATCATCGAGCGGATCGTGGAGGGCAAGGTCAAGAAGGTCTACGAGGACTGGGTCCTGCTGAACCAGCCCTACGTCCTCGACGGCGACAAGACGGTCGCCCAGGCGATCAGCGAGGTCCAGGCGATCGTGGGCGAGAAGCTCGAGGGCGCCCGCTTCGCGCGGTTCGAGGTCGGCGCCTGAGAACGGCCTCGGCACAGCTGCTCGGGCCGGGCCCGCCCCACGGGGGCGGGCCCGCCGCGTTGCGCCGCTAGGCTCGCAGACAGCGGGCGACCAGGCGTGCACGATGACACCGGGGCTCGTGCGAGCACGGCCCACGAGCACGGCCCAGGGAACCCGGACCGACGAGGTAGAGCGTGACCGACAGGACCCCACTGCGCCGGGTGCTGCTGAAGCTTTCCGGGGAGGCCTTCTCCGACCCCGAGGTCAAGGGCGGCATCGATCCTCGGATCGTCAGCCAGGTGGCCCGGGAGATCGGTGAGCTGCAGGCCAGCGACGGCACGGAGATCGGGGTCGTCGTCGGTGGCGGCAACATCTTCCGTGGCAACTCGCCCGCGGCCGCCGGCATGGACCGGTCCTCCGCCGACCACATGGGGATGCTCGCGACGGTGATCAACGCGCTCGCGCTCCAGGATGCGTTGGAGAAGGAGGGCGGCGAGACCCGGGTGCAGACCGCCGTGGCGATGCAGGAGCTCGCCGAGCCCTACATCCGTCGTCGGGCCGTCCGCCACCTCGAGAAGGGTCGGGTGGTGATCTTCGCCGCCGGCCTCGGGGTGCCCTACTTCACCACCGACACCACCGCCGCGCAGCGCGCCCTGGAGATCGGTGCCGACGCGATCCTCAAGGGCACCCAGGTCGACGGGGTGTACGACCGCGATCCCAAGCACGATGCCGCGGCGATCCGCTACGAGGTGATCGACTTCCTGGCCGTGCTGAACCAGGGGCTGAAGGTCATGGCCGCCACGGCCATCTCGCTGTGCATGGACAACCAACTGTCCATCGTCGTGTTCGAGCTCCTGCGTGAGGGCAACATCGGCCGGGTCGTCAGAGGCGAGCCGGTCGGCACGTTGGTCCGAGCCGAGCCCGTCGCCGACGCCTGAGCCGCCCCACCTCGCCGTCGGCCGCCGGCCACGGTTGGACGCCACCACCTGAGGGACCACCCACGACCGCCGACCGCCGGCTCCCCGCCGGCTCGCCCGAGGAGGATGCGATGAGCCTCGACCAGATCATGCGCGATGCGAAACACCGCATGGATCAGGCCGTCGAGAAGGTCAGTGAGGACTTCGCCGGCATCCGGACCGGACGGGCGAACCCGCAGCTGCTCAACCGCATCACGGTGGAGTACTACGGTGCGCCGACCCCCCTGCAGCAGCTCGCCAACTTCTCGGTCCCCGAGCCCCGGATGCTGGTCATCAACCCCTTCGACAAGAGCTCGGTGAACGCGATCGAGAAGGCGATCAGGGAGTCCGACCTGGGGCTCAACCCCGCGAACGACGGGACCACGATCCGCTGCGTGTTCCCGGAGCTGACCCAGGAGCGGCGCAAGGAGTACATCAAGCTCGCCAAGCACGCCGCTGAGGACGGTCGGGTCGCCGTCCGCAACGTGCGACGCAGCGCCCGCGACGCGATGCAGAAGCTCGAGGACGACGGTGAGGTCGGCGCCGACGAGCACGACCGGTACACCAAGAAGCTCGAGGGGGTCACCGCTGAGCACGTGGCCCGCATCGACAAGGCGCTGGAGGCCAAGGAACAGGAGCTGAGCGAGGTCTGACGCGCTGCCCCCACGACCTTCGAGCGCCATCTTGGACCCCTCCGACGCCTCCGGCCCCCAGAGCCAGCCCCGCGGCATGGTGGGCGGGCGCAACCTGCCCGTGGCCATCGCCGTGGGGGTCGGGCTGGCGGTGGTGTTCCTCGGCTCGCTGTTCTGGCGGCTGGAGGCCTTCACGGCGGTCATCGTCGTGCTGGTCACCATCGCCAGCGTCGAGGTGTCCCGGGTCCTGGCCACCGTCGGGGTGCGCGTGCTCACCGTGCCGCTGCTGCTCGGCGTGGTCACCAGCGTCGGTGGCGCGATGTGGCTCGGTGCGGCCGGGCAGCCCCTGGGCATGGCGGTCCTGCTGGTCACGGCTTTCCTGTGGCTGCTGTTCGACCGCCATCGCTCCGCGGTCACCGCCTCTCTCGGGGTCACGGCCTTCTTCGGGCTCTGGGTCGGGCTGTTCGCCTCCTACGCCCCGCGCCTCGCGGACCGTCCCGAAGGCCCCGTGGTCGTGCTGGCCGTGATCGGCGCGGTGATCCTGACCGACATCGGCGGCTACGCCCTCGGTGTGCCCTTCGGCCGCCACAAGGTGGTGCCGAGCGTGAGCCCGGGGAAGTCCTGGGAAGGTCTGATCGGTGGGCTCGCGATCGCCGCCGTGCTGGCGGTGCTGGTCCTACCCCGGCTCAGCGAGGCCTTCACGCCCCTCTCCGCGGCTGTGGTGGCCCTGGCCGCCGGGGCAGCGGGGTTCATCGGTGACCTCGTGCAGTCGATGGTCAAGCGGGACCTCGGGGTCAAGGACCTCGGTGATGTGCTCCCCGGGCACGGCGGCGTGCTCGACCGGGTGGACGGCATCCTGTTCGCCCTGCCCGTCGGGTTCTACGGCCTCGCGCTGTTCGCCTGACCGCCCGAGGACCGGGCGGTCGACCCCGTGTCGCTCGCGTACCCTGTCGGGTTGATCGCCGTGGTCGTCACGGCATCCGCACCCGTCCGTGAGGCCCTGTGTCCGAGCCTGCTGCTCCCCAGCCCGACGTGCTCGATCCCTACTCGCTCGACCGCGCCGGGATCTCCTCGCTGTTGTCCGAGTTCGGGGAGCCCGGCTACCGGGCCGATCAGCTCCACGCCTGGTTGGTGCGCGGTGTCGACGATCCGGCCGAGATGACCGATCTGCCCGCCGCGCTGCGGGAGCGGCTCACCGCGCGGTTCGCTCCCGCGCGGCCGGACCTCGTCGCGCACACCGTGGCCGACGAGGGGCACACCCACAAACTGCTGCTGCGCTTCCCCGACGGGGAGGCGATCGAGACGGTCCTGATGCTGTACCCGGACCGTGCCACGGTGTGCATCTCGACCCAGGCGGGCTGCGCGATGGGCTGCCCCTTCTGCGCGACGGGCCAGGCCGGCTTCCGGCGTCAGCTCACCGCCGGTGAGGTCGTACGGCAGGTGGTGGTGGCCGACGCCGCCCTGCGCAGCGGTGTGATCGGTGAGGAGCACCTCCCCGATGGCGCGCCGTCGCGGGTCACCAACGTCGTGTTCATGGGCATGGGTGAGCCGCTGGCCAACCTGCCGGCGACGCTGGCCACGGTCCGTTGGCTGCACGACCCGGCGGGGTTCAACCTCTCGGCGCGCGGTATCACCGTCTCCACCGTCGGGTTGGTCCCCGGGATCGTGAAGCTCGCGGAGCTCGGTCTGCCCGTGACCCTGGCGGTCTCGCTGCACGCCGCCACCGACGAGCTGCGGGACGACCTCGTGCCCGTCAACCGCCAACATCCCCTCGCCGAGGTCGAGCAGGCGATGGCCGACTACCGCCGCGTCACCAACCGGCGGGTGAGCATCGAGTGGTGCCTGATCGGCGAGGTGAACGACGACCCGCTGCAGGCCGACCGCCTCGGGGCGATGGCCCGGCGCCTGCGGGCCCACGTCAACGTCATCCCGATGAACCCCACCCCCGGGGTGCGGTGGAAGGAGCCCACGCCCCAGCGCATGCGCGCCTTCATCGCGGGCGTGGAGCGCCGCGGTGCCGCGGTGACCCTGCGTGATACCCGGGGCCGCGACGCTGACGCCGCGTGCGGTCAGCTCCTGGCCTCCTACACCCTCGGCGCCGGCACGCGGCTGCCGGCGGCCGTCGGGGCGGCGGAGCGGATCGACGCGGCCGCGGTGCTGCCCACGTTGCCGGTCACGGGCGAGGCGGGACCGTGAGCCGTCGCCGTGTGGTCGTGCTCGGTGCCACGGGCTCGATCGGCATCCAGGCGATCGAGGTGGTCACCGCCCACCCCGAGGCCTTCGAGGTGGTCGGGCTCGCCGCCGGGCGGGACGTGGACACCCTCGCCGAGCAGGCCGAAGCCCTCGGCGTGCGACGGGTGGCCGTCGGTGACCGCGACGCGGCGGCCCGGCTCCGTGCCCACGCCCCCCACCTCGAGGTCATCGACGGCCCCGAGGCGGCCGCGACCCTGGCCGCCAGCGGCGCCGACATCGTCCTCAACGGGATCACCGGGGCGGTCGGCCTGGCCCCCACCCTGGCCGCGTTGGAGGCCGGGACGCCCGTGGCGCTGGCGAACAAGGAGAGCCTGATCGTCGGCGGCGACCTGGTCGTCGCCGCCGCCGAGCGGGCGGGCGGCCGCGCCAGCCACCTGCTGCCGGTCGACTCCGAGCACTCCGCGCTGGCCCAGTGCCTGCGTTCCGGCCGGGACAGCGAGGTGGCCCGGCTCGTCCTGACCGCCAGCGGGGGCCCCTTCCGAGGTCACAGCCGCCGGCAACTGGCCGAGGTCACCGCCGCCGACGCCCTGGACCACCCGACCTGGTCGATGGGCCCGGTGATCACCGTCAACTCCGCGACGCTGGTCAACAAGGGGCTCGAGCTCCTCGAGGCGCACCTGCTGTTCGACGTCCCATTGGACCGCCTCGACGTCGTGGTCCACCCCCAGTCGGTGGTGCACTCGATGGTGGAGTTCGTGGATGGCTCCACGATCGCCCAGCTGTCCCCGCCCGACATGCGGCTGCCGATCCAGCTCGCCCTGGCCTGGCCCGAGCGCCTCGGCCACGCCTTCGTGGCCTGCGACTGGACCACCGCGAGCACGCTGAGCTTCGAACCCCTCGACCGGGCCACCTTCCCGGCGGTGGCCCTCGCGCTCGAGGCGGGCCGGCGTGGAGGGGCCCATCCCGCCGTGTACAACGCCGCCAACGAGGAGGCGGTGTCGGCCTTCCTGGCCGGCCGCCTCGCTTTCCTCGACGTCACCCACGTGGTGGCCGAGACCCTGGAGGCCTTCACGGCCACCGCGCCCTCCGCCCCCCGGGCCCTCGATGAGGTGCTCGCGGCTGACGGGTTCGCCCGGGAGCACGCCGCCTCGCTCCTCCACCGATCGGACGCACCATGACCAGCGGACTCGCGATCCTGGCCTTCGTCGCCGCTTTGGTCCTGGCGATCCTGATCCACGAGCTCGGCCACCTGCTGACCGCCAAGTCGGTCGGCATGAAGGCCGACCGGTACTTCGTCGGCTTCGGTCCCACCCTGTGGTCCACCCGGCGCGGTGAGACCGAGTACGGCGTCAAGGCCCTGCCGCTCGGAGGGTTCGTGTCGATCCGCGGTATGTCGCCGCTCGACGAGCGCGACGCGCCGCTGGTCGACACGGTGTTCAGCCCGACGGCCCTGCGGGAGGCGGCGAAGCGCGACGCGACCGTGGTCACCACCTTCTCCGACGGCACCCCGGAGCTGACCGTCGGTGCCCTCGACCACCTGGAGGAGGAGCTGGCCGGGCGCGGGACGCCCTCCGAGCTCCGCGAGCACATCCTGCGACGCACCCGCGAGACCGCCGTCGACATGGAGACCCTGGACGGGCTCCGATGGTCGCTGAAGGAGATCGTCCACACCGAGGTGGGGGGCAGTGAACGCCTCGGTGATCTGGCATGGCGGCTCGAACGCGGGGACGAGGGCCGCTTCTACCACGACCGTCCCGCCTGGCAGCGGGCCGTGGCGATCTTCACGGGGCCCGTGACCCACCTCGCGATCGCGTTCCTGCTGCTGTTCGGTCTCTACTCCCTGCTGCCGCTGCCGACCGGTGAGGTGACCCCCGAGATCGCCGCGGTGATCGAGGGCACGCCGGCCGAGGAGGCGCAGCTGCGGGTGGGTGACCGGCTGCTGGCGGTCGAGGACCAGGAGTCCAGCGATTTCTCCGTGCTCCGCGACGCCATCCGCGCCCGCCCTGGGCTCCCGACGACCCTGACGATCGAGCGGGACGGCGCGCGGTCCGAGGTCGTGCTCACCCCGCAGGCCGAGGAGGACCCGGCGACCGGCGAGGTGGTGGGGCTGGCCGGCTTCGCGCCGGCGCCGGTGGAGGAGCGGTTGCCGCCGGGCGCCGCGGGCCGGCGAGCCGCGGTCGGTGACGAGCTCGACCCGTTCGGCGGGGTCGTGCCGCTCCTGCGTGCGAGCGTGCAGGGTCTGGCAGCGATCTTCAGCCCCGCGGGGCTCTCCGACCTGGTGTCGACCGCTTTCGGTGCGCAGGAGCGCGACCCGGAGGGCGTCGTCTCCGTGATAGGTATCGCCTCGATCGCCGGTCAGACCGCCGGCGGGGGGACCGCGGGGCTCTACACCTTCGTGTTCCTGCTGGCGTACCTCAACGTCTTCCTGTTCATCTTCAACCTGGTGCCCCTGCCACCCTTCGACGGGGGTCCCCTCGCGGTCATCGGGGTCGAGAAGGTCGGGAACCTGGCACGCCGGCTGCGCGGGCGCGAGCAGGACTTCACCGTCGACCCGAGGGCGATCACGGCGGTGGCGCTCCCGGTCATCGGTGTGCTGCTGCTGGTCGTGGTGACCTCCATCTGGTTGGACATCAGCGACCCGTTGCGGCTGTGAGGCCGGTGGTCACGGTCGCTGTGACGTCGGGGGCCGTCGGTCCCCGTGGGTTCGACGAGTCGGAGCCGGCCAGGGGTAGCCTCGGCCACGAACCTGCTGTGTCCCGACCCCACGTCCGCCGCGAGCCACGGCCGGCCAGGCTGCCCCTGCCGGACCGCCGCGCTCCCCACCACGAGGAGCCCTGGTGAGCATCTTCCCCGATCACCTGCCTGTCGTGCCTGCCCCCACTCCCGTCGCCAACGTCGACCTCCCACCACCGCCCCGCAAGCCGACGCGCAAGATCCGGCTGGGGCCCCTCGAGGTCGGGGGCGACGCCCCCATCAGCGTGCAGACCATGACGGTCACGCCGACCCACGAGGCGGACCTGACGCTTCAGGCCATCGCCGCGGCCCAGGCGGCCGGGGCGGACATCGTCCGCGTCGCCGTGCCGCGCCGTGAGGACGCCGAGGCGCTGGCCTACATCGCCGAGCACGCCCGCATCCCCGTGATCGCCGACATCCACTTCCAGTGGAAGTACGCCCTCATGGCGATCGAGGCGGGCTGCGCCGGGGTGCGGATCAACCCGGGCAACATCAAGAAGCACGACAAGGTCGCCCTGCTCGGCAGGTTGGCGGACGAGGCCGGCGTGGCCATCCGCATCGGGGTCAACGGTGGTTCGCTCGAGGACGCGATCCTGGAGGAGTTCGGGGGGCCTACGCCCGAGGCGATGGTCGAGTCGGCGCTGCGCGAGATCCGTCTGCTCGAGGACGTCGGCTTCCACGACACCAAGGTGTCGGTCAAGCACTCCGACCCGTGGGTGATGATCCAGACCTACCGGCTGCTCTCCCAGCGCACCGACTACCCCCTCCACCTCGGTGTCACCGAGGCCGGGCCGCTGAAGACCGGCTCGATCAAGTCGGCGGTCGGCATCGGCGCGCTGCTCGCCGAGGGCATCGGCGACACGATCCGGGTGTCGCTGTCCGCCGACCCGGTCGAGGAGGTCAAGGCCGGCATCGCGATCCTGGAGTCGCTGCACCTGCGCCAGCGCGGGCTCGACGTGGTGTCCTGCCCCTCCTGCGGGCGGGCCCAGGTCGACGTGTGGACCCTGGCCGAGGACGTGCAGAAGGGGCTCGAGGGCATCGAGGCCCCACTCAGGGTCGCGGTGATGGGCTGCGTGGTCAACGGACCTGGCGAGGCCCGCGAGGCCGACCTCGGTGTGGCCGCGGGCAACGGCAAGGGCGACATCATCAAGAAGGGTGAGAAGATCGCCACCGTCCGCGAGGAGGACATCGTCGAGGCGCTCGTGCACTTCGCTTCGGAGATGGCCGAGGAGATCCGCGCTGAGCGCGGCGAGGGCTCCCCGATCGTCGCCTGAGCGCGCCCCGGGCGTGGCAGGTCCCGTCCCACCGTGCTACTGTCGGTGGGCGAACTCCGCGGCGGGCCTGACGGCCCGCTGTGTCGTGTTCGGGGCAGCGCCGACGCGCTGGACGCGCCGCCGCCGCCCCGCCGAACCGCCACCGCAACGCCGACCCGATCCGCCGACGCGACCCGCTCGCGACCGACGAGCTCGACAGCAGACAGTGACCGCTGCGGTGGCCGGCCCCTCGGGCCGGCCGCTGACGTGAGAGGCCGTCCGCACGAGCAGCCCGGACCCACCACGATCCGTCCCCCGTTCGAGCCGCGACCCAAGGAGGTCCGACGTGACACGCCCGTCGAACGATGACCTCCGACGCAGCGTCGAGGAGCTCGCGGGGCCGATCGCCGAGCGGCTCGGCCTCGAGCTGCTCGAGACGAAGGTCAAGGGGCAGCGGGGCAGCCGCATGGTGCGTGTGATCGTCGACGCCGTCGACCTCGACCCCGAGGTCCTGGTCGGCATCGAGGACATCGCCGCGCTGTCCCGCGAGCTCGAGGCGGTCCTCGACGATCACGACCCCATCGCCGGGGGCTACACCCTCGAGGTGACCTCCCCGGGTGCGGATCGGCCACTGACACGCCCCCGGGACTTCGCCCGCAACCGTGGTCGCACGCTCCGGCTCGAGCTGCACGCTGCCGAGCAGGGGGGCCACGAGGTCGTCGGCGAGCTCACGGCGGCCACCGAGACCACGTTGACCATCGCCACCCCCGACGGGGACCGGGACCTCGCGCTCAGCGACGTCGCCCGGGGCCACGTCGTGCTCCCGTGGTGACCCAGAGGAGGCCGACACGTGAAGATCGACATCGACGCGCTGCGTCAGATCGAGCGCGAGAAGGGCATCGACTTCCTCACGGTGGTCGAGGCCTTCGAGACCGCCATGGCCTCCGCCTACAAGCGTTCACCCCACGCGACCGGTGACGAAGCGCGGGTGTCGGTCGACCGGTCGTCCGGCGAGGTCAGCCTCTACGCCCAGGAGCTCGACGACGAGGGCAACATCGTCTCCGAGTGGCGCGAGGAGCCCAAGGACTTCGGTCGCATCGTCGCCCAGACCGCCAAGCAGGTGCTCCTGCAGCGGCTGCGTGAGGCCGAGCGGGAGGCGACCTACGGCGAGTTCGTGGGGCGCGAGGGCGACATCGTCTCCGGCCAGATCTCCCAGCAGGGCAACGCGACGCTGATCGAGCTCGGCCGCACCGAGGCGCTGCTGCCCTACCAGGAGCAGATCCCCAACGAGCGGCTGGAGCACGGCGCCCACTCCCGGGCGGTGGTGATCGAGGTCCGCAAGCAGCTGCGGGGTGCCCAGATCGTCGCCTCCCGGACCCACCCGGCACTCGTCGTCGGCCTCTTCGCCCTCGAGGTGCCGGAGATCGAGGAGGGGATCGTCGAGATCAAGGGCATCGCGCGCGAGGCCGGGCACCGCACCAAGGGGGCGGTCATGAGCAACGACCGTGACGTCGATCCGGTCGGGGCCTGCGTCGGCCCCGGAGGCCAGCGTGCGCGCAGCGTGCAGAAGGAGCTCCACTCCGAGGAGCTCGAACGCATCGACATCGTGCGCTGGGCGGATGAGCCCGAGCAGTTGGTCGGCAACGCCCTGTCGCCTGCGAAGGTCTCCAGCGTCTACCTCTACCCGGAGGAGGGCACCGCGCTGGTGGTCGTCCCGGACTACCAGCTGTCCCTGGCCATCGGCCGGGAGGGTCAGAACGCCCGGTTGGCCGCACGGCTGACGGGGTGGCGCATCGACATCAAGTCCGAGACGCAGTTCGCCGAGGAGCAGCGGGCCTTCCAGGAGGCCTTCGAGGCCGGGCTGATCGACGAGTACGGCAACCCGCTGTCCGATGAGGGCGCCAAGGCCATCGAGGCGGCGTACGAGTCGGCCGAGGCGGTCCGACGCTCAGCGCTGGAGGACGAGGAGGACGACGTGCTCAGCGCCGAACCCGATGCCACCGCCACCGATCTGCCGGTCGGCGCTCCGGCCGACCCGGTCGTCCCCGAGCCCACCCAGGTGGTCGAGGTCACCGACCCCGATCCGGACCCGACCGCCACCCCCTGAAGCCACCACGTCACGCCGCCGTGCACCTGCTGGTGACCCCGTCACCGAGGTGGACGACCCACCGGACCCCGAGGAGGGCGTACCATTGCCGGGCACCGCGCCTCGAGCGCCGGTCAGGACCTGCATCGGTTGCCGCCGAGCGCGCGAGAAGCGCGCCCTGCTGCGAGTCGCCCTCACCCCCGACGGGGTCAGGGTCGATCCCGAAGCTCGGCTCCCCGGCCGGGGGGCGTACCTCTGCCCCGACCCCGACTGCATCGCCGCGGCGCGACGACGCGGCGCCAGCCCCTTGCGACGCGCCCTGCGGGGCATCACCGAGGCTGACGCCTTCGCCGCGCTCGACCAGCTCGAGAACCACGTGGTGTACCACCAGGGGCCGGTTGGCACCGTGAGGAGCGAGAACGCGTGAGCAACAAGGTCCGCGTCTACGAACTGGCCAAGGAGACCGGCCTCCACAACAAGGAGGGCCTGCGTCGCCTGACCGATCTCGGCGTCGATGCGAAGAGCCACTCTTCGTCCATCGACGGTGCCGACGCTGCGCGGTTCCGCGAGTCGCTCGGCAAGACCGACGCCGAGCGCAAGGCGGAGCAGGAAGCCAAGCGACGGCGGGAGCAGGCGGAGCTCGAGCGGTACCGCTCGATGCAGGCCGCCGCGCCGCCGGAGCGGAAGAAGGCGGCCAAGGTCCTCCCGCCCCACCTGCGCGAGCAGCAGGCGGCCACCCCGCCCCCGGCGGCCGCCCCGAGCGAAGACGAGACGCCCGCGCCGGCGGGCGAGGGGACCGGGGCGGCCACGGCACCGGCCGCATCGGCACCGACCGAGCCCGAACCTCAGGACGCTCAGTCGGCGCCGCCGACCAAGGAGCCCTCCACGTCGGGCGAGGGCGAGGCGGGTGCCAAGCGGATGCCGGGCGCGCCACCACCGCGGCTCAAGCCGGGTGAGGCGCCGCTGCGTCCCCCCTCCCAGCGCAGTCCGCAGCCGCCGCCGACGGCCACCGGTGACGCACCCGAGCTGCGGCGTCGTGGCGACCAGGCCCTGCCCCAGGAGGGCTCGGGCAGGCGCGCCATCCCGCCACCGTTGCGCAAGGCCCCCGCTCGACCCCAGCCCCAGCCCGGCGCTCCCGCCGGCGGTCGTGGTGGGCCCGGTGCCCCTGGCGGCGCCGGCCGTGGCGCACCCGGTGGTCCGGGTGGCGGTCGTGGTGCGCCCAGCGGCGCCGGTCGCGGCGCGCCCGCTGGAGGTCGTGGTCCCGGGTCCTCCCCCTACCGCCAGCCCGTCGGGCGTGGTGGTCCGGGTGGGACCGGAGGGCCGAGCCGTGGGCCCGCGGCACCCGGTGGGACCGGTGGACCCGGCAGCGGGAAGACCAAGCGCAAGAAGAAGCGCGAGAAGCAGTCGCCGGCGGAGCAGGAGCTGCAGCGGGGTCCGATGCGTCGGGACGTGCCGATCGAGGACCAGATCCGGGTCCAGCGCGTCGAGGTCCTCTCCGGCATCACCGTCGGGGAGTTGGCCGACAAGCTCGGGGTCCCCGGTGCGGCCGTGGTCAAGAAGCTGTTCGACATGGGCGAGATGGCGACGGTGCAGCAGACCCTGCCCGACGACACCGTCGAGATCATCTGTGCCGATCTGGGCGTGGACGTCTACTTCATGTCGGAGGAGGAGCTCGAGTTCGGCATCGAAGCTCCGGAGGATCCGGTGACCCTGGAGCCGCGCGCACCCGTCATCACCGTGATGGGCCACGTCGACCACGGCAAGACCAAGCTGCTCGACGCGATCCGCAAGACCGACGTGGTCGCGGGCGAGGCCGGGGGCATCACCCAGCACATCGGTGCCTACCAGATCACCAAGGACGGGCGTCAGATCACCTTCATCGACACCCCCGGTCACGAGGCGTTCACCGCCATGCGGGCCCGGGGTGCCCAGGTCACCGACGTCGCGATCCTGGTGGTCGCGGCGGACGACGGCGTCATGCCCCAGACCCGGGAGGCGATCGCGCACGCGCAGGCCGCCGAGGTACCGGTGGTCGTCGCCGTCAACAAGATCGACGTCGAGGGCGCCGACCCCAACCGCGTCAAGGCCCAACTCACCGAGCACGATCTCGTCGCCGAGGAGTTCGGTGGTGACGTCCCGATGGTCGAGGTCTCCGCGCTGCAGCAGATCGGCCTCGAGGACCTCCTCGAGGTGGTCCTGCTCCAGGCCGACCTGCTGGAGCTGCAGGCCAACCCCAACAAGGCCGCCCGCGGCCGGGTCGTCGAGGCCCACCTCGACCGCGGTCGAGGTCCGGTCGCCACGGTCCTGGTCCAGGGAGGCCCCCTGCACCGGGGGGACATCCTCGTGGCCGGGACCGCCGACGGCAAGATCCGGGCCATGTTCGACGAGAACGGCCAGCCGGTCGACGAAGCCCAGCCGTCGCGTCCCGTGCAGGTGCTGGGGTTGAACGAGGTCCCGGAGGCCGGTGACGAGTTCCGGGTCGTCGACGCCGAGCGGTTCGCCCGCGACGTCGCGGAGCGGCGCTCGGCACGGGAACGCCGTAAGGAGCTCGCCGACCGCCGACCGACCACCCTGGAGGAGTTCACCTCCGCGGTGCAGGCCGGCGACAAGGCGCACCTCAACGTCATCATCAAGGCGGACGTCTCCGGCAGCGCCGAGGCCCTCGAGGACGCCCTGCTGAAGCTCGAGCTGGACGAGGTCCAGGTCCGGGTGATCCAGAAGGGCGTGGGGGCCATCACCCAGGGCGACGTCCGTCTGGCGGAGGCCTCCGACGCGATCATCGTCGCCTTCAACGTGCGCCCTGGTGCCAACGCCCGCGAGGAGATCGACCGTTCCGGTGTGGATGTGCGGACCTACCGCATCATCTACGAGGCGATCGAGGACATCGAGCGCGCCGTCAAGGGGCTGCTCGCGCCTGAGTTCCGCGAGGAGATCGTCGGCGAGGCGGAGGTCCGCGAGATCTTCAAGACGCCCAAGGGCTTCGTGTTCGGCTGCATGGTCATCAAGGGCGAGGTCCGCCGCGATGCCGGGGGCCGCGTGATCCGCGAGGGCGTCGTCGTCGCCGAGGACACCATGACCTCGCTCCGCCGTTTCAAGGACGACGTCAAGGAGGTCCGTGAGGGCTTCGAGTGCGGTATCGGGCTCGCCAAGTTCCAGGACGTCAAGGAGGGTGACATCCTCGAGGCCTTCGAGACCGTGGAGGTCGCGCGCGCCTGAACCGATCCGAGCCATCGCAGTGAGCGACGACGACGCCAGGGGGCGGGTCCACTACGGCATCGCCCGGGTGGACCTGTACCTCCCTGGCATCGACAGCCTGAAGGGCAAGCGCGCGCTGCTGCGGCGAGCCCAGGCAGCGCTCAACGACCAGCTCGGCGTCTCGGTCGCCGAGGTCGGCGCCCAGGACCGGTGGCAGCGGGCGGTCCTCGGTGTCGCCCTGGCAGCGTCGACCGCAACGGGTGTCGACCGCGTCCTCGATCGGCTCACCGCCATCCTGGAACGCGATCCGAGGGTGGAGGTGCTGGCCGTCACCGACCTCGCCGACCACCTCGATGCCGACGCGGGGGAGCAGCAGCTACCCGGCACCTTCGAGCGCTGACCGACCACCACCACAGGCAGGAGCGACCGATGGCACGCAAGCGCAACCCACGGGTGGACGAGCAGGTCCGGGCCGCGGTGGCCGACCTCCTCCAGACCGACATCGCCGATCCCAGGTTGACCTTCGTCACCGTCACCGAGGCCGACGTGACCCCCGACCACGACGTCGCCACGGTGTACTACTCCACCCTGGACCCGAGCGTGCTGAGTCGTGATCCCCGTCGCAGCGGCGGTGACCACATCGCCGACGCCGCTGACGTGGCCGAAGCCCTGGTGGCGGTGGCGGGCCGGTTGCGCGGGCCGGTCGCCCGGCGCGTGGGGCTCAGGACCACGCCCGAGCTGCGGTTCGTGCCCGATCCCGTGGCCGAGCATGCCTCCCGGGTCGAGGAGCTCTTGCGCGGCATCGAGTCCCGTGGCGAGGTCCCGCCGGGCACCGGTGGGATCGAGGACCGGGAGGACCCGCAGGCCGACGACGGGACCGCCGGGTGAGCGACGTATCGCCCACGACCGGTTCAGCGGCGGCATCTGGGCCGGCGCCGGCACCGTCGTGGCGCGCCCAGCTCGACGAGGCCACGATCGACGCCGTGGTCGAGCGCCTGGCAGATGCCTGCCGCGAGCACCGGACGGTGGTGCTCGCCGGCCACGTCAGCCCCGACGGCGACGCGCTGGGCTCGGCACTGGCACTCCACCTCGCGCTGAGCGGCGCAGGTGCCCGCACGCTGCCGACGATCGGGGAGGAGCCGCTCGAGCTCGAACCGGCGCTCACCCTGCTGCCCGGGATCGAGGCCGTGGTGCCCGTCGCCGACCTGCCGCCGGCCAGCGAGGTCGATCTGCTGGTCGCCTTCGACACCGCCGGCCCCGGACGGCTGGGCACCGTGGCCGGTCACCTCGACGCCGGGGTCCCGACCATCGTGCTCGACCATCACGAGCGCAGCGTCCCCTTCGGTGAACTGTCGCTGGTGGCTCCCGGGGCGGCAGCGACGGTGCAGGTCGTGGCGCTGCTGCTCGACGAGCTCGACCTGCCGCTGACCCGTGACATCGCGACGTGCCTGTACGTCGGGCTCGTGACCGACACGGGCCGGTTCTCCTACCAGGCCACCGGACCCGACGCCCACCTGCTCGGCGCCCGCCTCCTGGCGGCCGGGGTGGACCAGGCCACCTGGAGTCAGCGGCTGTTCGAGACCCGGCGCCTGGACGACCTGACCCTGCTCGGTCGCGCGCTGGCTCGGGCGGGCTTCGTCCCCGAGGTGGCGTTGGTGCACACCCACCTGTCACCCGAGGACCTCGCCGTCGCCGCCGACGGCAGCACGGAGGGGTTGATCGACCTGCTCCGGACCGCTGACGTCGCCGAGGTGGCCCTGACGCTCCGGCCGGCTCCCGACGGCTCCTGGCGGGGATCGCTGCGGGCCCGCGGCAAGGTCGACGTTGGCCGGATCGCGGCGGCGTTCGGGGGCGGCGGCCACCGCCTGGCGGCTGGTTTCGACGCTTCGGGGACCGCCGATGCGGTCGTCGAGCAGGTCGTCGCGCTGCTCCGGGAGGGTTGAGCGATGGCACGTCGCCCCCGGCCCCGCGGCCCGGTCCACGACCTCGTGCTGGTGGTCGACAAGCCCGCCGGGCCAACCTCCCACGACGTCGTCGCCCGGATCCGGCGGGTCGTGGGGCACTCCCGCGTCGGCCACACCGGCACGCTGGACCCCGCCGCGACCGGTGTGCTGGTGGTCTGTCTCGGCCGGGCGACCAAGCTCGTGCGCTTCCTCCAGGCCGGCTCGAAGACCTACGCGGCCCGGATCCAGCTCGGCGTCGAGACCGACAGTCAGGACACCACCGGGGTCGAGCTGGCCCGCCTCGACGCCAGCCATCTCGACGAGCACACGGTGTGTGAGGCCTTGTCGGCGTTCCAGGGCACCTTCGAGCAGGTGCCGCCCATGGTGTCCGCCGTCAAGGTCGGTGGCGAGCGGTTGCACACCAAGGCCCGCCGCGGCGAGACCGTGGAGCGCATCCCCCGCCGGGTCGAGGTGTCCTCCCTGGTGCTCGACGGTTTCGCGCCGGGGCCGATGGCCGAGGTCAGCGTGCTGCTGACCTGCTCGGCCGGGCCCTACGTGCGCACGATCGCCCACGACGTGGGCGCGGCGCTGGGGGTCGGTGGAAGCCTCGCCTCGCTGCGCCGCATCGCCAACGGACCCTTCACCGTCGACGAGGCCGTCAGCCTCGATGCGCTCGATGGGGCCGGCCCCGAGGACGTCCTGGCCCGGGGCATCGACGTGGCGGCCGCGGTGGGACGCACCCTCGAGGTGGTCGAGGTCACCGACGACGAGGGGGCCCGCCGTCTCGTTCAGGGCGGCTCGGTGCCGCCGGTCAGCCGTGATGGGCCGGTGGCACTGGTGCGCCCCGCCGCAGTCGGCAGGAGCGAGCAGCTGCTCGCCATCGTCGCTGACGATGCGACCGGGACCCGCGCGCGTCCGGAGCTGGTGTGGACGCGACCCGAGGAGCTGCGATGACCATCGTCGCGCGCGGCCTCGACGCCCTGCCCCACGACCCGTCGGTGGTCACCATCGGCAACTTCGACGGGGTCCACCGGGGTCACCAGGTGCTGCTGCGGCGCGCGGTCGCCCTCGCGGAGCGCCACGGTGTCCGGTCCGTCGCCGTCACCTTCGATCCCCACCCGGCCGTGCTCCTGCGGGCCGAGGCCGCGCCGCCACGGCTCCAGACCCTCGAGGACCGGGTCACGTCGCTGGCGGCGGCCGACGTCGACGCCGTGCTGGTGCTGCCCTTCACCCGGGAACTGGCGAGCTCCACACCGGCGGAGTTCGTGGCCGAGGTCCTGGCGGGGTCCCTGGCCGCGGTCCGGGTCGTGGTCGGCACCAACTTCCACTTCGGCGCGAAGGCCGCCGGCGACGTCGTGACCCTGCTGGAGCTCGGGGAGCAGCACGGCTTCGCACCCGAGGCGGTCACCCTGCTGGAGATGGACGATCGCCGCATCTCCTCCAGCGCGATCCGTGAGCACCTGCAGGACGGTGACCTGGCGTGGGCCACCGCGGCCCTCGGGCGCCCCTACCAGCTCGGCGGGATGGTCGTCCGAGGCGACGGCCGGGGGCGGGGGATCGGTTTCCCGACCGCGAACCTGGTGATCGACCCCGATCTGGTCGTCCCGGCCACGGGGGTCTACGCGGGGCATGCGCTGCTCGACGGGCGCTGGGTCCCGGCGGTGACCAACGTCGGCCTCAGGCCCACCTTCGACGGCACGACCCGGACCGTCGAGGTCCACCTGCTCGATGTGGACGCCGACCTCTATGGTCGCAACCTCTGCTTCCGCTTCCGGCACCGGCTCCGCTCCGAGCAGCGCTTCGACGGCGTCGAAGCGTTGGTGGCACAGATCGGGGCGGACGTGGCGCGCGCCCGGGCGTTGTTGTCCGAGGGGTGAGGGGGGCGGTCGCTGGTGGTGTGTGCTTGCCGGACCTGCGGGCCTGTGCCACACTGACGTCGACGACCCGGCCCCGGGTCGTTCCCACCGTGCCCGTTCGGGTGTCGGGATCCCTGGAGCGCCACCGCCTCGCCGGCCAACGGCCGAACGTCGCGGCGGTCGCGAGGTGTCGGTGCGCGCGTCGTGGCGAGCACCGGGGCGGGACCCCAAGGTGGTGGTGCGCAGCACCGCCCCACCCGGCGCGGCAGGGCCGACCACGATACGGAGTAGCCCAGTGGCGATCACGCTGCCGAACGACAAGCAAGCCATCATCGAACGCTTCGCCCGCGAGCCCGGCGACACCGGCTCACCTGAGGTCCAGGTCGCCCTGCTGACGCAGCGCATCAGTCACCTGACCGAACACCTCAAGGAGCACAAGCAGGACCACCACTCGCGGCGTGGGCTGCTCAAGCTGGTCGGCCAGCGACGTCGACTGCTCAACTACCTGAAGAGGATGGACATCGAGCGCTACCGTGCGCTCATCGCGGAGCTGGAGCTCCGCCGCTGAACCCCCGGGCCGGGATCGCGTGGAAGCGACCCCGGCCCGCGTCGTGCGGCGACCCCGCTGCGACGACGCACCCCCGTCACCGGAGTCGGTCGTCAGTGGAGACGGCTCGCACGCCGCGAGCCGCCCCCACTGATGAGCCGGAGGCCGGTGGCCCATCGCCCGCACACCCCGTGCGCGGCACGCAACCCGATAGGAGGCCCAACGTGGGCAAGCTCGGGATCTACGAGCACACCGTCGAGATCGACGGTCGCAGCATCACCTTCGAGGCCGGCACCCTCGCCGCCCAGGCAGGCGGCGCAGCCGTGGTCAGCCTCGGCGACACCAAGGTGCTGACGACGACCACCGCATCGAAGCAGCCGAAGGACTTCCTGCCCTTCTTCCCCCTCACGATCGAGGTGGAGGAGCGGATGTACGCCAACGGGCGCATCCCGGGATCGTTCTTCAAGCGCGAGGGGCGTCCCTCCGAGAACGCGATCCTCGTCTGCCGCCTGGCCGATCGCCCCCTGCGTCCCACCTTCGCCGAAGGGCTGCGCAACGAGGTCCAGGTCGTCAACACCATCATCCAGACCACCCAGGTCGACCCCTACGACGTCATCGCCATGAACGGCTCGTCGCTGTCGACGATGCTGTCCGGTCTGCCCTTCGCCGGCCCCGTCGCCGCGGTGCGCTACGCGATGCTGCGTGACGGCTCCTGGGTGTCCTTCCCGACCTTCGAGG
>PWEU01000334.1 GCA_003554005.1 Nitriliruptoraceae bacterium | reverse complement strand
GATTCGCCTTGTGCAACACACTCGTGATCGCCGCCGTCAACGTCGTCTTCCCATGATCAACGTGACCGATCGTCCCGATGTTCATGTGCGGCTTCGTCCGCTCGAACTTCTCCTTGGCCATGGTGGCCCTCCTCGCTGGTTGGTCGCGCGATGGCGACGGATGCTGTCAGGTGCTGGTCGTCGTCACTCGCCGCGCGACTTGGCGACGATCTCCTCCTGGATGGAGGCGGGAGCCGGCTCGTAGGAACCGAACTGCATGGTGTAGCTGGCGCGTCCCTGGGTGGCGGAGCGCAGGTCGGTGGAGTAGCCGAACATCTCCGACAGCGGGACCCGCGCCTTGATCACGGTGGCGGTGCCCCGGGGCTCGGACCCCTGGATCAGGCCGCGACGACCGGAGAGGTCGCCCATGACGTCCCCCATGTAGTCATCGGGGGTCACCACCTCGACGTCCATGACCGGCTCCAGAAGCTGGATACCCGCCTTGGCTGCGGCTTCCTTGATCGCCATCGACCCGGCGATCTTGAAGGCCATCTCCGAGGAGTCGACCTCGTGGTAGCTGCCGTCGGTCAAGGTCACCTTGATGTCGACCATCGGGTAACCGGCGAGCACGCCGGACTCCATGGCCTCCCGGATGCCGAGGGCCACCGAGGGGATGTACTCCTTCGGGATGGACCCACCGACGATCTTGTTGTCGAAGTAGTAGTGGTCGTCCGCCTCGAGCTCGAGCTCGGCCTTCAGGGCATCGGTCAGGGGCTCGACGTTGATCACGACGTGGCCGTACTGCCCGCGCCCACCGGTCTGCCGGGCGAACTTCTTGTCGAACTTCTCGATCTTGCGCTTGACCATCTCGCGGTAGGCGACCTGGGGACGCCCGACGTTGGCGTCGACCTTGAACTCCCGCAGGAGTCGGTCGACGATGATCTCGAGGTGGAGCTCGCCCTGTCCGCCGATCAGGGTCTGGCCGGTCTCCTCATCGGTGTGGACCCGGAAGGAAGGGTCCTCCTCCGCCAGCTTCTGCAGGGCGGTGGAGAGCTTCTCCTGGTCGGTCTTGGTCTTGGGCTCGATGGCGATCTGGATCACCGGGGCCGGGAACTCCATCGCCTCCAGCAGGATCGGCGCTTCGGCCGTGGTGATCGTGTCACCGGTGGAGGTGTCCTTGAGCCCGACCAGCGCGACGATGTCGCCGGTCATGCAGCCGGCCATCTCCTCGCGCGAGTTGGCGTGCATCTGCAGGATCCGCCCGACCCGCTGCTTGGCACCCTTGGTGACGTTGATGACGTGGGAGCCAGCCTCGAGCGTGCCCGAGTAGACCCGGGTGAAGGTGAGCGTGCCGACGTAGGGGTCGGTCATGACCTTGAAGGCCAGCGCGGAGAACGGCTCGTCGTCGGTGGGCTTGCGGGTCGCCGTCTCGCCGGTCTTGGGGTCCTGGCCGTTCATCGGGGGGACGTCCAGAGGCGAGGGCAGGTAGGCTACCACGGCGTCAAGGAGCGTCTGCACGCCCTTGTTCTTGAACGCCGACCCGCAGAACACCGGCACGAGCTGGTTGGTGATGGTGGCCTGACGCAGCCCGGCCTTGAGTCGGTCGACCGGCAGCTCACCCTCCTCGAAGAACAGCTCGAGCAGGTCCTCGTCGGTCTCCGCGACCTTCTCCATCAGCTCGGCGCGGTAGAGCTCGGCATCGCCGCGCAGCGACTCCGGGACCTCGACCACCTCGAAGGTCGCACCGAGGTCGTCACCCTTCCAGACCACGGCCTTCATCTCGACCAGGTCGACGACGCCCTCCAGCGAGGACTCCAGACCGATCGGCAGCTGGGCCCGGACCGCGTTGGGGGTCAGGCGCTCGCGGATCGAGTCGAAGGAGTAGTCGAATGAGGCCCCGGTGCGGTCGAGCTTGTTCACGAAGCAGATCCGCGGCACGCCGTACTTGTCGGCCTGGCGCCACACCGTCTCCGACTGCGGTTCCACCCCGGCGACGCCGTCGAACACCGTGACGGCACCATCGAGCACCCGCAGCGACCGCTCCACCTCGATGGTGAAGTCGACGTGGCCGGGGGTGTCGATGATGTTGATGGTGTGGCCACCCCACTGGGTGGTCGTGGCAGCCGAGGTGATGGTGATCCCCCGCTCCTGCTCCTGCTCCATCCAGTCCATGGTGGCGGCACCGTCATGCACCTCGCCGATCTTGTAGGTGCGCCCGGTGTAGTAGAGGATCCGCTCGGTCGTCGTGGTCTTGCCCGCGTCGATGTGGGCCATGATCCCGATGTTGCGGAGCTTGGTCAGCTCCGCGGTCCGCTTGAGGGCCATCGTCGTCGCTTCCTGGTCTCGGGTGCGGCGCCCCGGCGGGGGCGCGTGGCGATCGTGTCCCCCACGAGGCGCGGTGGCTGCCGGGTGGGAGCGGTGGTGCGGGCTGACGTGGCTGCCAGCTGCGGAGGTGCTGCTCGTCCTACGGGAGTGGTGTCGGTCGCGGTGACCGCGCCGTCCCGAGGGCGAGCTCACCAGCGGTAGTGGGCGAAGGCACGGTTGGCCTCGGCCATCTTGTGGGTGTCCTCGCGGCGCTTGACCGCGGCGCCGACCCCGTTGGAGGCGTCGAGCAACTCCCCGGCCAGCCGCTCGCCCATCGTGTGTTCGCGGCGGATCCGGGCGTAGGCGACGATCCAGCGCAGCGCCAGGGTGGTGGAACGCGAAGGACGGACCTCGATCGGGACCTGGTAGGTCGCGCCACCGACCCGCCGGGACTTGACCTCGAGCTGCGGCTTGACGTTGTCGATGGCGCGCTTGAGCACGCTGATCGGGTCGCCACCCTGGGTGCGAGAGCCGATGTTGGCCAGCGCGTCGTAGACGATCGCCTCGGCGGTCGAACGCTTGCCGTCGACCATGATCCGGTTCGTCAGCTGGGTGACGAGCGTCGATCCGTACTTGGCGTCCGCCGGGGTACGGCGACGTCCTGGGGAACCCTTGCGCGGCATGTCAGCCCTCCTTCTTGACGCCGTAGCGGGACCGCGACTGCTTGCGGTCGCGCACGGGAGCGGCGTCCAACGCTCCACGGATGACCTTGTAACGGACCCCGGGGAGGTCCTTCACACGGCCACCGCGCACGAGCACGATCGAGTGCTCCTGCAGGTTGTGGCCCTCGCCGGGGATGTAGGCGGTGACCTCGATCCCCGAGGTCAGACGCACCCGGCAGACCTTCCGCAGGGCCGAGTTCGGCTTCTTCGGAGTGGTGGTGTAGACGCGGGTGCAGACCCCTCGCCGCTGCGGGGAGCCCTTGAGCGCGAGGGTCTTGTTCTTCTTCGCCTTGTCCTGGCGACCCTTGCGCACCAGCTGCTGGATGGTCGGCATGCCTGGCGTTCTCCGTCGGTTGGCAGGGTCACCGCGTGGTCGGCGGCGCCCGTGCGCGAGCGCGAGCTCGCGGTCGGTCGTGGGATCGGGATCGGTCCCCATCCGTGTCGACCATCGCGGCGGCGCGTCTTCTGGGACGCGACGGCGGGGTGTCGGTCGGACTGGATGGGCTCGACCAGGCGGACGGTCCGACCCACGGGGTCGGGCGTTCCAGTCCTGGTGACGGGATCCGGGCGAGCCGCCTGTTCCCCTACGGGACTGGGCTCGTGACTAGGCGCCCGGACGTCGCACACCGCGCCCCACCGGGCCGCGGCGTGAGGACGAACGGTACCGACCTGGCGCGCGAGGTGTCAACCGAGCGGCCCGGTCCCCCGACGGCGTGCGCTGCGCGACCGTCCGCCACCACGCGATCACCGGTACCCGTGCTGTGGCACCGACCGCCGGCCCCTGGCCGCTCGGTCCCTCGACTGTCCGTTCGGACGAGGCCTCCACGCGACCAGACACGGCACAATACGTGGAATGTCGATCAATCGATATCGATATCGATCACGACCGAGAACGGAGTCGACGATGAAGCGCACCCTGACCGCCAAGATGACCCTGCTCAGCGGCGCTGCCGCCCTCGCGCTCGGCGCGGCGGCCTGCGAGGTCGAGAACGGGGTCGACGAGCCGATCCAGGACGACTTCCAGGAGGACGACCTCCTCGAGGAAGAGGACCTGTGATCGTCCGCTCCGGCGACGACTGAGGCGCCGGGCACCACCTACGACGAAGGCCCTGCCGAACCCGGCAGGGCCTTCGTCGTAGGTGCGTCGGCGACGTGGCTCACCTGCCCCCGGCGTCGCCCGGGAAGTCGTCGTAGCCCCAACCACCGTCGAAGCCCCACGATCCGTCGCCCTCGTAGGACTCGGTCGAGGCGAGGAACTCCGCGATGTCCGCGGGCAGTGCCTGCTCCGGGATCTCCGTGTGACCGACCTCCACCGCGCGGTAGCGGTCGATCCCGGTCCCGGCGGGGATCAGCTTGCCGATGATCACGTTCTCCTTCAGACCCACCAGCGGGTCCGAGGCGGACTCCAGCGCCGCCTCGGTCAGCACCCGGGTGGTCTCCTGGAAGGAGGCCGCCGACAGCCAGGAGTCCGTGGCCAGCGACGCCTTGGTGATGCCCATCAGCAACGGGCGGGCCGCCGCGGGCTGGCCACCCTCGGCCAGGACCCGGTCGTTCTCCCGGTTGAACCGCACCCGGTCGATCGTGTCGCCGGGCAGGAAGGTGGTATCGCCGGCGTCCACGACGTTCACGCGTCGGAACATCTGCCGGACGATCAGTTCAACGTGCTTGTCGTGGATCGGGACACCCTGGGACCGGTAGACGTCCTGGACCTCCTGTACCAGGTGCAGCTGTGCGGTGCGTACGCCGAGCACCTCGAGGAGCTCGTGGGGGTCGATGGCCCCGACGGTGAGCTGCTGGCCGACCTCGACCTGCACCCCGTCGGCGATGTCCACCGAGCCGTCGTCGGCGCGGAACAGGCGCGCGCCACGGGGCAGTTCGTGCTCATCGACCTGGTCGCGGGCGCCGTGGATCCTCAACGTCCGGCCGCCGCCGTCGTGCTCCTCGACCTCGACCCGGCCGGCGATCTGGGCGATCTCCGCCTTCCCCCGCGGGCTGCGGGCCTCGAACAGCTCCCCCACCCGGGGCAGACCCTGGGTGATGTCGTCGGCCGAGGCCACACCACCGGTGTGGAAGGTCCGCATGGTCAGCTGGGTGCCGGGCTCACCGATCGACTGCGCGGCCACGATGCCGACGGCCTCACCCATGTCGACCATGGCGCCGTTGGCGAGCAGTTCGCCGTAGCACGCCCGGCACACGCCGATCTCGGTCTCGCATGCCAGCACCGACCGGACCCGCACGACGCGGTCGGCGTCGGTGGGCTTGGTGTCGAGCACCTCGCCGGTCTCCGGGTGGGTGCCGTGGACGAGCCCGGCGCGGAGCCGGCGGATCTCGGTGTCCACGATCAGGGTGCCCCCCGCGACCAGGAGCTCGTCGGAGCCGGGGAGCCGGACGTCCTGCGCCAGCACCCGGCCGTACAGGGTCTGTGAGTCGTGCTCGCCGACGGTGGCCTCCACCCCACGGGTGGTGCCGCAATCGTCCTCGCGGATGATCAGGTCCTGGCTGACGTCCACCAGACGTCGGGTGAGGTAGCCCGAGTCCGCCGTGCGCAGGGCGGTGTCAGCCAGCCCCTTGCGGGCACCGTGGGTGGAGATGAAGTACTCGAGAACCGACAGACCCTCGCGGAAGTTCGACTTGATGGGCCGGGGGATGATCTCACCCTTCGGGTTGGCCACCAGACCCCGCATCGCGGCGATCTGCCGCAGCTGGGTCATGTTGCCCCGGGCCCCGGAGTTGGCCATCACGAAGAAGGGGTTGGTGGTGGAGAAGTTCTCCTCCATCGCCTCCGCGACCTTGGAGGTGGCTTCGGTCCAGATCTCGATCAGCTCCTGCCGCCGCTCGGAGTCGGTGATGACCCCGCGGGTGAACTGCTTCTCGATCTTCTCCGCGCGCTGCTCCGAGCTGGCCAGCACCTCGGCCTTGAGATCCGGCGTCTCCACGTCCGAGATCGCCACGGTGATGCCGGCCCGGGTGGCGTTGGCGTAGCCGAGGTCCTTGACGGCGTCGAGGACCTCGATGACCTGCCACCGGGGGAACAGGTCAGCGCACCGGTTGACGATGTCACCGGCCGCCTTCTTGGTCACCACGTCGTTGACGTAGGGGTAGTCCAGGGGCAGCGCCTCGTTGAAGATGGCGCGGCCGACGGTGGTCACCACGCGGTGACGGGCGCCGCTGGCCCGGTACTCCTCCCAGGCCTCCTCGTCCTGATCACGCCACTCGGCCGGCCGCTCGGCCGGATCGAGCTGCTTGCCCGCAGGTAGCCGGAGCAACACCGGGTCCTGGATGTGGATCCGGTCCGCGTCGATCGCCCGCTCGAGCTCGCCCACGGAGGCGTAGATGCCCAGCCCGGTGAGGTCGCGGTCCTGGGAGGTGTCCTCGCCGCTGTAGGTCAGCCAGTAGATCCCAAGCACCATGTCCTGGGTGGGCGAGGCGATCGGACGTCCCGTGGCCGGCGAGAGGATGTTGTGGGGCGCCAGCATCAGTAGACGCGCCTCGGCCTGGGCCTCGGCGGACAGCGGGAGGTGCACCGCCATCTGGTCGCCGTCGAAGTCGGCGTTGAAGGCGGTGCACACCAGCGGGTGCAGCTGGATCGCCTTGCCCTCGACCAGGGTCGGCATGAAGGCCTGGATGCCGAGGCGGTGCAGGGTCGGCGCCCGGTTGAGCATCACCGGGTGGTCCTGGATGACCTCCTCGAGGACGTCCCAGACCTGGGCACGTTGCCGCTCCACCATCCGCTTCGCGGACTTGATGTTCTGGGCGTAGTTCATGTCGACCAGCCGCTTCATGACGAAGGGCTTGAACAACTCCAGCGCCATCTGCTTCGGTAGGCCGCACTGGTGCATGCGCAGCTGGGGACCGACCACGATGACCGAGCGGCCCGAGTAGTCGACACGCTTGCCGAGCAGGTTCTGGCGGAACCGTCCCTGCTTGCCCTTGAGCATGTCCGACAGCGACTTCAGCGGCCGGTTGCCGGGACCGGTGACCGGACGACCACGACGACCGTTGTCGAACAAGGCGTCGACGGCCTCCTGGAGCATCCGCTTCTCGTTGTTGACGATGATCTCGGGCGCGCCGAGGTCCAGCAGCCGCTTCAACCGGTTGTTGCGGTTGATCACCCGCCGGTACAGGTCGTTGAGGTCGGAGGTCGCGAAGCGGCCACCGTCGAGCTGCACCATCGGGCGCAGGTCCGGCGGGATCACCGGGATGGCCTCGAGCACCATGGCGCCGGGACGGTTGTTGGTGGTCCGCAGCGCCTCGACGACCTTGAGCCGCTTGGTGGCGCGCTGCTTCTTCTGCCCCTTGGCGTCGGTGATGGCGGCGCGCAGCTCCGCGGACTCCGCCTCCAGGTCGAGCCCGTCGAGCAGGTCGCGGACGGCCTCGGCACCCATCCCGCCGGTGAAGTGCGCCCCGAACCGGTCGCGCATGTCGCGGTAGACCAGCTCCTCCTGGATCAACTGCTTGGGTTGCAGCTTCTTGAAGGTGGCGAGCACCTTGTCGAGGTGCTCGAGCTCGTTGCTCGCCCGCACGGAGACCGTCTTGAGCTGCTTCTCGATCTCCTTGCGTTCCTTCTTGACCACCTCGGGCTTGGCGCCCTCGGCCTCGAGCTCCGCCAGCGTCGCCTCGAGCTGCTGCAGCAGCTCCTGGCGGTCCACCTCGAGCTGGGCTTCGATCTCCTGCTTCTCGGCGGTGATCTCCTCCTCGAGCTCCGGCAGCGCGTTGTGACGCGCATCCTGGTCCACCGAGGTGACGACGTAGGCCGCGAAGTAGATGACCTTCTCGAGGTCCTTCGGGCTCATGTCGAGCAGGTAGCCGAGCCGCGACGGCACGCCCTTGAGGTACCAGATGTGGGTCACAGGAGCGGCGAGCTCGATGTGGCCCATGCGCTCACGACGCACCTTGGCCCGGGTCACCTCGACGCCGCAGCGCTCGCAGATGATCCCCTTGAAGCGCACCCGCTTGTACTTGCCGCAGTAGCACTCCCAGTCCCGGGTGGGACCGAAGATCTTCTCGCAGAACAGCCCATCCTTCTCGGGCTTGAGCGTGCGGTAGTTGATGGTCTCGGGCTTCTTGACCTCGCCGTTGGACCACATGCGGATCTGGTACGCCTCCGCGAGCGTGATCTTCAGCTGATCGAAGTGGTTCACGTCCAGCATGTGCCGACGTCCTCCCTACTTCATCGTCCCGCCCGGCTCCTCGCCGTCTGTGCGGGGGTGCGACCCGTGAGCCGCGCTACAAGGTTCAGATCCCACTCCCCCGGCCCGACGGGCTCGGCGGGAGCGGAGCTGGTGGCTGGAGGTTGCCGTCCGGAGCGACTATCTCTTCGGAGCCCGGCGGGAACCTGCAGCCACCAGCGGTCCAACCACTACCCGTCAGCGGTGGGACGCTCGGGCCGGGACAGGTCGATCCCCAGCGCCTCGGCGGCACGGAAAGCGTCGTCCTCGGACTCTCGGAGTTCGATCTGCTCTCCGCCGGCACCCAGGACCTCGACGTTGAGGCTGAGCGCCTGCATCTCCTTGACCAGCACCTTGAAGGACTCGGGGATCCCAGGTTCGGGGATGTTGTCGCCCTTGACGATCGCCTCGTAGACCTTCACACGGCCGAGGGTGTCGTCGGACTTGATCGTGAGCAGCTCCTGGAGGGCGTAGGCCGCGCCGTACGCCTCCAGCGCCCAGACCTCCATCTCGCCGAACCGCTGCCCACCGAACTGCGCCTTCCCGCCCAGCGGCTGCTGGGTGATCATCGAGTAGGGGCCGGTCGAGCGGGCGTGGATCTTGTCGTCCACGAGGTGGTGGAGCTTCAGGATGTACATGTAGCCGACGGTCACCTGGGCATCGAGCGGCTGGCCGCTCCGGCCCTCGAACAGCGTCGCCTTCCCGTCGGTCCCAACGAGGCGGATGCCGTCGTCGGTGGGCCGGGAGTTGGCGAGCAACTCGACGAGCTCGTTCTCGCTCGCGCCGTCGAACACCGGAGTGGCGAACCGGACCGGCCCCTCCATGTCGGCGTGCTCGTCGGTCCAGCCGATCTCGCCGAACCACTCGGGCGCGGTCTCGAAGTGCCAGCCGTTGGCAGCCGCCCAGCCCAGGTGGGTCTCGAGCACCTGCCCGACGTTCATCCGCGAGGGGACACCGAGCGGGTTGAGCACGATGTCCAGTGGGGTCCCGTCCTCGAGGAAGGGCATGTCCTCGACGGGCAGGATCTTCGAGATCACGCCCTTGTTGCCGTGGCGGCCCGCCAGCTTGTCGCCCTCGGAGATCTTCGACTTCTTGGCGATGTAGATCCGCACCATGTCGTTGACACCCGGGGACAGCTCGTCACCGTCGGCCCGGCTGAAGCGCTGGACGCCGATGACGATGCCGCGGTCACCGTGGGGCACCTTGAGGGACGTGTCACGGACCTCACGTGCCTTCTCGCCGAAGATCGCGCGCAGTAGGCGCTCCTCGGGGGTCAGCTCGGTCTCACCCTTGGGCGTGACCTTGCCGACCAGGATGTCGCCCGGCTGGACCTCCGCTCCGATGCGGATGATGCCTTCCTCGTCGAGGTTGGCGAGCACCTCCTCGGAGACGTTGGGGATGTCCCGGGTGATCTCCTCGGGGCCGAGCTTGGTCTCTCGAGCATCGACCTCGAGCTTCTCGATGTGGATCGAGGTGAGGACGTCCTCGCGGACCAGCCGCTCGGAGAGGATGATGGCGTCCTCGAAGTTGAAGCCCTCCCAGGACATGAAGCCGACCAGCAGGTTGCGGCCGAGCGCCAGCTCACCGTCGTGGGTCGAGGGCCCATCGGCGATCGGGTCGCCGACCTCGAGGCGGTCGCCTTCGGTCACCAGGGGCCGCTGGTTGATGCAGCTGCCCTGGTTCGAGCGCTGGAACTTGGTCAGGTAGTAACGGTCGATCTCGTCGTCGTCGGTCCGAAGCACCACGTGGTCGGCCGCCACCTCGACGACCACACCAGCGTTGGTGGCCGTGATGACGTCACCGGCGTCACGGGCGGCCTTGGCCTCGATACCCGTCCCGACGAAGGGCGATTCGGCACGCAGCAACGGCACCGCCTGGCGCTGCATGTTGGCGCCCATCAGGGCCCGGTTGGCGTCGTCGTGCTCGAGGAACGGGATCAGCGCCGCGGAGATGGACACCGTCTGACGCGGGGAGACGTCCATGTAGTCGACGTTGGTCGGCGGGACCTCGCGGACCTCTCCACCCTTGGCGCGCACGAGCCCCATGTTGTTCTCGAACTCGCCGGTCGACTCGTCCACGGGCGCGTTGGCCTGGGCGACGACGTAGCGGTCCTCCTCATCGGCGGTGAGGTACTCGAAGTCGTCGGTGAGCTTGCCGTCCACGACCCTGCGGTACGGGGTCTCGACGAAGCCGTACTCGTTGATGCGCGCGTAGGTCGCGAGCGAGCCGATCAGGCCGATGTTGGGGCCCTCGGGGGTCTCGATCGGGCACATCCGGCCGTAGTGGGACGGGGGGACGTCACGGACCTCGAAACCGGCGCGCTCACGGGAGAGCCCGCCCGGGCCCAGCGCCGACAGACGGCGCTTGTGGGTCAGCCCGGCCAGGGGGTTGGTCTGGTCCATGAACTGCGACAGCTGGGAGGTCCCGAAGAACTCGCGGATCGAGGACACGACCGGACGGATGTTGATCAGCGTCTGGGGCGTGATCGCCTCGAGGTCCTGGGTGGTCATCCGCTCGCGGACCACCCGCTCCATGCGGGACAGGCCGATCCGCACCTGGTTCTGGATCAGCTCACCCACCGACCGCAGCCGGCGGTTACCGAAGTGGTCGATGTCGTCGGTGTCGTAGCCGTCCGCACCCGCGTGCAGCTTCACGAGGTAGGACATGGTGGCCAGGACGTCCTCGGCGGTGAGGACGTGGTCGTCGCGCCGAGCGAAGCCGAGCGCATCGAACTCGTCGGTGAGCTTGCCGTGCTTGACGTGACCCTGGCCGTCGTCCTCGAGCCCGGAGATCTTGTAGCGACCGACGCGGGCCAGGTCGTACTTCTTGCCGGCGAGGAACATGCCGAGCAGGAGCTGACCGGCCTGGTCGACGTTCGGCGGCTCGCCCGGACGCAGCTTGCGGTAGATCTCCTCCAGCGCCTGGGCCGGGGTCCGCCCGGTGTTGTCCTTCTCCAGCGTCAGCGCGATGGACTCGGCGCCGCCGAAGAACTCCAGGATCTCCTCGTCGGCCACCTCGGTCTGCAGGACCTCGGTCGGCGCGAGCTCGTACTGGCCCGAGGCCGCGTTCCACTGGAAGGCCTTGAGTGCCCGGTAGAAGACGCTGATCGGCTGCTTACGCTTGCGGTCGACGCGGACGGCGACGAGGTCACGCTTGTCGACCTCGAACTCCAGCCACGCCCCGCGGGCGGGGATGACCTTGCAGCCGTAGACGTCACGACCGGTGGTCTTGTCCACCGAGGTGTCGAAGTACACGCCCGGTGAACGCACGAGCTGCGACACCACCACCCGCTCCGTACCGTTGATGATGAAGGTCCCCTTGTCGCTCATCACGGGGAAGTCGCCCATGAAGACCGTCTGGGACTTGATCGTGCCGTCCTCCTTGTTGAGGAACTCGGCGGTCACGAACAACGGCGCGGCGTAGGTGAGGTCCTTCTCCTTGCACTCGGCGACCGAGTACTTGGGCTCATCGAAGCGGTGGTCGAGGAAGCTCAGGGCCATCTTGCCCTGGCTGTCCTCGATCGGGGAGATCTCGTCGAAGATCTCGCCCAGACCTTGCTGTATGAGCCAGTCGAAGGAGTGGCTCTGGATCGCGACCAGATCCAGTTCCTCGACCGGAAGCGCCTCGTAGATCCTCGCGAAGCTCAGGCGCTGATCCAGCTTCGAGTGCGGGTTGACGGCGGTGCCGACCAACGGGGACCTCCCCTGGGACTGATGGTGGTCTCGACGGGTCACGGCGACGCGGTGACCCGCAGGGCTGTGCGTCGTCACGCGGAGCGCGACGTGGGACGAACTGCTGTACCGGCCGGCGAGGGCCGGCGGATCCGCGTCGTGCACGCGTGGTGGCACCACGTCATCTGCGGCGACGCATCCCGGTCGATCCCGGCCGACGACGCGATGCTCCCGTGTGCGAACGCAAGCGTTCCAGGAGAGCTCGGATGACGACGACCTCGCTCGATGGGGCGCGTTCCGCTGGGACGTGGGAGCAGCGGGACGACGGCGGAGCACACGGCGGCTCTGCAGCGTACCGACCGTGCGCTGAGCGCGTCAACCGCCCTGGGCAGTCCCAGGGCGGTGACGCGCGAGGTATCGCTCCCCCGGCGCACCGAGGGAGAGGAGGTCACTTCAGCTCGACGGTCGCACCGGCGGCCTCGAGCTTGTCCTTGGCCTCATCGGCGGCTTCCTTGGCGACGCCCTCGAGGACGGCCTTCGGCGCGCTCTCGACGAGCTCCTTGGCCTCCTTCAGGCCCAGGCTGGTGAGGCCACGGACCTCCTTGATGACGCCGATCTTCTTCTCACCTGCGCTGGTGAGGACGACGTCGAACTCGGTCTGCTCCTCGCCCTCTGCAACGTCACCGCCGGCTGGGCCGGCGGCCGCCGCGGCGACCGGAGCGGCAGCGGTGACCTCGAAGGTCTCCTCGAACTTCTTGACGAGCTCGCTCAGCTCCATGAGCGTGAGCTCCTTGAACTGCTCGATGAGCTCGTCGGTGGTCAGCTTCCCCATCGTGGTTCCTCCTCGTGGCACGCCTCGCGCGCCGGGTGGTCGTGCGGACCCGCGAGCCTGCTGCTCACCAGATCCGATGTCGTGCGGGACCGCGGCTCAGGCCCCGGTCGTGGTCTCGTCGGCGACCGGCTCGTCGCCGGAAGCGGCCTCGGTGTCGGTGCTCGAGCCGTCGGCGTCCGCAGCCTCAGCCACAGGCTCCTTCGGGGCGGACTCGGGCTCAGCCGCCGGAGCGACCTCCGCCTCGGGCTCAGCCGCCGGAGCGACCTCCGCCTCGGGCTCAGCCGCCGGAGCGACCTCCGCCTCGGGCTCAGCCGTCGGCTCCGGCGCCGCAGCCTCGGGTGCAGCGGCCGGCGCACTCGGGGTGAAGCCCTTGGCCTCCACCCCGCCAGCGTCCACCAGCGCCTGGAGCAGCCGGGCCTGCTTCTCCGTCGCCGCCAGCAGCAGTCGGGCGGTGCCGGACAACGCGCCCTGCATCAGGCCCGCCAGCTTGGCCAGCAGTTCCTCGCGGCTCTCGAGGTCGGCGAGCTTGAGCGCCTCCTCGGCATCGAGCACCTCACCGTCGAGGTAGCCACCGCGCAGCACCAGGTCCGGGTGGTCCTTGGCGAAGGCTTTCAAAGCCTTGGCGGGACCGACCGGGTCCTCGGCGCAGAGCACGAGGCTGACCGGGCCCTCGAGCATCTCGTCGAGGCCGTCGATCCCCGCGGCCTCGGCGGCACGCTTGGTGAGGGTGTTCTTGACGACCTTCATCTCCGCGTTCGCCTCACGCAGCTTGGCGCGCAGCTCGGCGAGCTCGGTGACCGACAGGCCCCGGTAGTGGGTGAGCAGCGTCGCCGCAGCGCCTGAGAGGTCCTGACGGACCTCTTCGACCTTGGCGACCTTTTCGGGCCGTGCCACGTGTGACCTCCTGGGTGCGGCGCCGGTTCCCGTCGGTGGCGTGGGGCCGGAACGACAACGTCCCCCATGCGCATCGCGCAGGGGGACGACGGGGGCGCGCATCCTCTCGAGGAGGGGCGGCTCGGTCGATCCTGCGCGGGACGCGTGGTGGGGAGCATCGGCTCCGGTCCGCCACGTCCTTCGGCCCCGAGGGGCATCCGGCGGTCTTCGGCTCGTTGGGTGGGAAGGATAGCGGTCCGCTCGCGTGCTGACGAACGGGACGCGGGTCCGCGCGAGCGCCGCGCGGACCGCGGGGTGGTCAGGCGTCGTCGTCCTCGAGGAGGTCCCGCGAACGGGCCGGGTCCAGCGGCACGGACGGCGACATCGAGGTCGAGACGGCGACGGTGCGCACGTACCGGCCCTTGGCCGCCGACGGACGCTGCCGCAGGATCTCACCCAACAAGGCCGAGTAGTTGTCGACCAGTTGCTCGGTGCTGAAGGACGCCTTGCCCATCACCACGTGGACGTTGCCGTTGCGGTCGGAGCGGTACTCGACCCGGCCCGCCTTGATCTCGCTGACCGCCTTCCCCACGTCCATCGTGACCGTGCCGGACTTCGGGTTCGGCATCAGGCCACGGGGCCCGAGGGTCTTCCCCAACCGACCGAGCTTGCCCATCATGTCCGGGGTGGCGATGATCGAGTCGAGCTCGTCGATCAGCTCACCGGCGGACAGGAGCTCCACCAGGTCGTCGGCACCGACGTGGTCGGCCCCCGCCGCGGTCGCCTCGGCCGCCTTCTCGCCTGCTGCGACGACGGCGACGGTGACCTCGCTCCCGGTGCCGTGGGGCAGCGCCACGGCGCCGCGGACCATCTGGTCAGCCTTCCTCGGGTCGATACCGAGGCGGAACGCGCACTCGATCGTGGCGTCGTAGCCGGCTGCGTCGATCTCCTTGAGCAGGGTGAGCCCCGCCTTCGGCCCGTAGAGGCGGCCGGTCTCGATCTTGTCGAGCGCCGCCCGGTACTTCTTGCTTCTCTTCGCCATCGTTGTTCGCTCCTCGTGGTCCCGACGACGGCGCTCGGCCGTCTCCCACCTAGGACGTCTGCCGCGTCGGGGTAGCGGCCCCGTCGCGGTCGGTCGACTCCGTCGCTCAGTCCGTGACGGTGATACCCATGGACCGCGCGGTCCCCTCGATGATCTTCATCGCACCTTCGATGTCGATCGCGTTCAGGTCGGGCATCTTCTTCTCCGCGATCTCCTTGACCTGCTCCCGCGTGACGGAGCCGACCTTGGTGATGTGTGGGGTGCCCGAACCACCCGGGACGCCGGCGGCCTTCATCAGCAGCTGGGCCGCGGGCGGGGTCTTCATGATGAAGGTGAAGGACCGGTCCTCGTAGACCGTGATCTCCACCGGGACGATGTCGCCCTGCATCGCGGCGGTCTTCTCGTTGAACGCCTTGCAGAACTCCATGATGTTCACGGAGTGCTGACCGAGCGCCGGACCGACCGGCGGAGCGGGGTTGGCCTGACCGGCCGGGATCTGCAGCTTGATGAAGCCTGCGACCTTCTTCGCCATGGTTCGTCGTCTCCTCGCGTGGTGCTGACGGCCGGGGGCTCCGGCCTCCCACGATCGATGGGTCGTGCCTGTGCTGCCCAGCGGGGTGCGCTGGCGCTTTGGGGTGCTGGTCCTAGAGTTTGGCCACGTTGTCGAAGGGGAGCTCCAGCGGCGTCTCGCGACCGAACACGCTGACGAGCACCTTGAGCTTGGCCTGGTCGAGGTTGATCTCCGCGATCGTCCCCGTGAAGTCCGCGAAGGGTCCGCCGGTGACACGGACCGTCTCCCCGACCTCGAGGTCGATCTCGGCGACGACCTTGGAGGGTACGGCCTCCGCGCCCTCCTCGGTCTCGACCTCCTCGACGACCTCGGCGGGGATCTTGAGCGTGTCGGCGACCTCCTTGATCGGCAGCGGGACGGGCCGCGTGCCGGGGGAGCCGACGAACCCGGTCACCGCCGGGGTGTGCCGCACGATGCCCCAGACCTCGTCGTCCATCATGGCGCGGACGAGCACGTAGCCGGGCAGGAACTTCTTCTGCGAGGTGGTCTTCTTGCCCTTCTTGTACTCCGTGACCTCCTCGGTGGGGATCACCACCTCGAAGACCCGGTCCTCGGCCTCCAAGGCCTCGACCCGGTTCGCGAGGTTGTCCTTGACCCGCTGCTCGTAGCCGGAGTAGGTGTGCACCACGTACCAGTCGCCGAGCAGGCGGGCGAGGTCCTTCTGGTCGCGCACGTCCTCGAGCGACCGTGGCCGTCGGGGCCGGGCCGGCTTGGCGTCCTCGGGCTCGCCGACCGGTGCCGTCTGCGGTTCGGCTCCAGCCGCGTCGGTGGCCACCTCTGCGCCTGCGCCCGCCATCCCCAGCAGGTCGTCGAGGTCGTCACCCGCCGCGTCCGTCTCGCCCTCAGCCGTCGGGTCCGGCGCCCCATCTGCGGGCAGCTCCTCGGCGGTCGCCTCCGCCTCGTCGGTCGCCGGCGCCTCGTGGGTCACTACCGCATCATCGGTCACCGGTGCCTCGTCGGTCTGCTCAGGGGCAGCGGTCGTGGTCGACGGCTGCTCGGCCATGTCGGGCTCGCGATCGGTCGTGGTCTCTTCGGACACGCTGTTCACCCCAGGGTGTTGAGGACGGCGCGGCGGATCACCTCGTCCATGCCCCACACGATCCCGACGAGCACGAGGGTCGTGACCAGGACGACGATGGTGTACGACGTCACCTCTTTGCGGTTGGGCCACACGACCTTGCGGAGCTCCCCGCGCACCTCGCGCAGGAACTGCCTCGCTGACGTGCGGGGGCGAGGCGTCGGCCCGGAACCGGCGCTCTTCATGCCTTCCGTGCGCCGCTCTTCGCGGCCGCCGCGGCGCTTGTCCTCGCGGTTCATGTCTGACTCCCGAGCCGGATGTACTGCGATGGTCGGTCCCGAGACGGCGGGGCCGTGCGGGTCGTTCGATGGTGGTCGGGCACCGAGGTGGCGGCGAGACCGGACCGGACGTCCGCTCTGGTGTGGTTGCCGGCGGCGCCGTCCGTTCGGTCGGGGCGCATCCGGATCGAGCGGTGGATGCCTCGCACGCGACCGGGGTCGCGACCACGTCGCGGACGTGGTGCAGGCGGGGACCACCTCGCACGGGAGGAGGGACTTGAACCCCCAACCGCCGGTTTTGGAGACCGGTGCTCTGCCAGTTGAGCTCCTCCCGTCCATCCCCGCGGCCGTGGGCTCGAGAGCAGCCCCTGACACGGGAACGCTGCCTCACCGGGAGGCAGCACCCTCAAGGCTACCGCGCCGCTGACCCGGACGACAACCGGTGTGCGGGCCGTGTCGCGGGGGTCTCAGACCCGGATCTGCCCCGTACCCCTGAGGATCCGCTCCCCAGAGGCGTTGGTGCCCTCCAGCGCGACCTTGGCCACCCCGTCGGCGATGGCGGTGACCTTGCCCGAGAACGTCGAGGTGGTACCCAGTGGCCAGGGGCGCGTGAACCGGATGTCGATCTCCACCACCCGGTCCGGCCCACCGGCGAAGGCGGTCAGCATCCGCGACGCCAGCCCCATGGAGTACATCCCGTGGGCGATCACCCCGCCGGTCGGGCTGACCTGCGCCGCGAAGCTCGGGTCGTAGTGCAGGGGGTTCATGTCCCCCGACGCGCCCGCGTACATCACCGAGGTGGTGAGGTTCGACTCGGCGGTCACCGGGGAGAGCTCGTCCCCCACCGCGATCGATCGCGCTGTGCTCACGACGACACCTCCTGCGCCGCGCCGACCTCGCTGTCGGTCGTCGAGGGCGCGGATCCGAGCAGCACGATGACGGCCTCGGAGGTGACGAGGTGGTGTCCTTCGGCGTCCTCGCACACCACCTCGATGGTCAGGAACTCGTTCGCCCCTCGCGCCGAGATGTCGGCGATACGGGGCGTGCAGGTCAGGACGTCCCCGGGGCGAAGCGGCCGGTCCCCGTAGGTGTAGCGCTGCGATCCGTGCACGACGGCCGGGTGCGCACCGAGCTCGTCGTCGGCGAACACCGCCGCACCACCCTTGGTGACCGTGAAGCAGGCGGCGAAGGTCGGGGGCGCGACGCAGTCATCGCCGTCGCTGAAGTACCGGGGGTCGGTCTCGCTGAGCGCCGTGGCGTACTCACGGATCTTCTCGCGCGATACCTCGTAGGTGTAGGACGGGTAGGTGCTCCCGACCTTGTCACGGTTCAGCGCCACGACGACCTCCAACTGTGTCTGGCGTGTGCAGCCTAACGGCTGCCTCCCCGCAGCCCGGCAGGCTGCGGATCGGTGACCGTCGGGCGATCAGCGGGTCTCGCGGTGCGGCTGGTGGGTGCGGCACCGCGAGCAGTACTTCCGCAACTCGATGCGCTCCCGCTGGTTGACGCGGTGCTTGGAGGTGATGTAGTTCCGCTCCTTGCACTCGGTGCAGGCCAAGGTGACCTTGGGGCGGTTGTCGTTCTTCGGCATGGTCTTCCCTCTGGCTGCGTCGCTCCGCGAGGTGCGGGCGACCCGGAACGCGCGACGACCTCGGGCGTGAGGTGGTGCGCCGTGCCGACCGCCCGGAAGGGTCGGTCGGCGTTGCGGGTGGGGGGTCGGGGTCCGGCGCGGACGAACACCACGTGCTCAGCAGTGCCCGTGGGGCCGGACCCCACCGACCGCGTGGTCGGGTCAGGCGATGATCTTGGTCACCCGGCCCGCACCCACCGTGCGGCCCCCCTCACGGATCGCGAACTTCAACCCCTCATCCATCGCGATCGGCTGGATCAACTCCACCAACAT
>PWEU01000074.1 GCA_003554005.1 Nitriliruptoraceae bacterium | reverse complement strand
TCGGGGCTCGACCCGTCAGGGCTCGACCCGTCGTCCTCCGCGGCCGCGGCTGCCAACCGCACCGTCGAGGTGGTCGCCACCGCGCCGCCACCAGGGCTGGTCACCGAAGCCACCATCGCCGTCGCCAGAGCGACACCGAGGGTCTGCTGGAGCAGACGACGCACCGGCGGCAGGGTCAGCGCGTCGGCGATCCGCAGGAGGCGGGTGGCCCGGAACAGGCGGGCGAGGAGACCGATGCTGGTCACCCCCACCAGGTACCAGCACACCGCCAGGACGAGCAGCCGCAGCAACGCGATGCTGGCGACCAGGGGATCGCGTCCGTCCAGCCACGTTGCCCACGTGGCCGGGTCCGTCGGCGGCGCCGCGAGCGCACCGGTGCCCAGAGCGTGGACCAGTGCCGTGCCACCGGCCAGTGCCACGCACCACACCCCGAACGCCACGGACCGTCGCAGCCTGGCCTCGCCGTCCATCGCCTTGCCGTTCGTGAGCTCGTCCGTCGCCGGCGTCCTGGGCGTTGCCTCCCCACCCATCGGTGCATACCATACCCTCTCACACCACGCCGTCCACCTCGACTCGGGTGGTTGGGGACCTGGGTTCGGCCGGACGGTCCAACGGACGGGGCAACGGTGACGCTGGAAGTGCCCGGCTACCGCCTCCGCGGACGCGTGGCCGAAGGCCCGGCGGGCGGGGTGTACCGCGCCGAGGCGCTCGGCCACCCTGGCCGCCTGCTGACCGTGGAACACCTCGTCGCAGCCGAGCCGACACTGACCGCGGTCGCGCAGGCTGCGGAGCGACGGCGTCGCTGCCAGCATCCCCACCTGCTCCCCGTCCTCGACGTCGTCCCGACCCGCACCGGGGTCGCGGTCGTGTCCCCGGCCACCCCGGGAGGCTCGCTGGCCGACGCTCTCGCTCGGGCCCCCGGCGGGCTGCCGGCGACGGTCGTGGCGGCCGCGGGGGCACGGATCGCCAGGGCGCTCCAGGCGCTCCACGACCAGGGCAGCCTGCAGGGGAGCATCACCCTCGAGGACGTGCGGTTCGACGCCGAGGGACGAGCGCTGCTCGCCGGCGTCCTCACGAGCTCCGTCCACCCCCAGCCCGAGCGGTCCGGGTCGCCGCCGGTTGAGCTCGCCTCCTGCGTCCCGCGGCGCGGGGTTCCGGCTGCGTCCGATGACCTCTTCGCGCTGGGTGCGCTCCTCTCCACGGCGCTGGTCGGCTCGCCTCCGGCCAAGGCCCCTGGTCCCGACCGCCCCATCGCCGACGTCTCACGGGACGGGCCCGTCGCCCCCGTCGCTGCGGCCCAGCTGGTGAACGCCCCGCGATCGCTGCTCGAAGCGATCGCGCAGGCGACGTCCCGGGACCCGGCCGACCGCCCGGCGAGCGCTGCGCAGCTGGCCGGCCTGCTGGACCGGGCCGCCCGGGACGACGCCACGTCGTCGTCACCGAGCGCGACCGCGCTCGGCGCGGTGGAGCCGGCGGGCGCGGTGGAGCCGGCGGGCGCGGTGGAGCCGGCACCCGACGCGGAGCCGGCGGGCGAGCGGCCGCGTCGCCCCGTTTGGCGATCGTTGGCGCTCGTCGCTCTTCTGCTCACCGCTGCGGCCGTCCTGCCGGTGGTGCTGCCCGGTGACGGATCCCGCCCCGCGCCGAGGAGGACGTCCGCCCCGCTGCTGCCGGGGCCACCGGACCCCGTCTGCGAGGACCTGATGCCGCCGGAGGGGGACGGCGAGCTGCTGCTGATCGGCCTCGACGATCGCAGCTGCGCGACCCCGGTCCGTTGGAACGGCCATGAGCTCTCGGTGGCCATGGCCGGCGGCCCACCTCGACGTCTGTTGCTGGACGCGGGCCCGCAGGACCAGCTGCTGGCGGCCGATCTGGGCTGCCGCGGACGTGACGCGCTGGTGCTGTACCGCCCCGCCAGCGGCGAGGTGTTCGTCCTCGACCGCCTGGCGGCTCCGGGCGAGGAGATCGAGGCGACCGGGCACGCGTCCGGTGCGGTTGGCGGCCGCGCGACCGTCCATCCCGGCGTGGACGGGTGCGACCGGATCGTGGTGATCGACCCGGGATGAGGGTCGGCGGATCCCGGCGAGCGGTCGTCAGCGGTAGCGGCCCGACCCTCAGCGATAGCGCTCGAGCCAGCGCCGGTCGATCCGTCGCTTCAGGAGCAGTGCGCTGCGCCCTCGCCAGACGAGGGGGTCACGGATACCGAGCGCCTCGCCGGCTCCGAGCTCCAGCACCTGCAGCGAGCGCCGTTGGGGACGGAACACCGGCTGGCGACCTCCGGTGTGGAGCGCCCGTAGCCCTGCCACCAGCACCGGCGCCGCCCGCACCCCGTAGACGCCGAGGTTCGGGAGCGGCCGGGGGAGGAAGTGGGCACCGTCGCCGACGGCGAACACCTCGGGGTGGCCCGGATGCTGCAGGGTCGCCAGGGTCGGGATCCCCCGCGCGCCCCCCAAGCCGAGCTCGGCCAGCACCGGCGGCGCGACCAGGCCGGTGGCCAGCACCACCAGGTCCACGGACTGGAGCTGTCCGTCCACCTCGAGGTGGTCCGCAGCCACCGCATCGACCGAGACGCCGCCGACCAGGTGGATCCCGCGCTCGGCCAGGGCGGCAGCGGCGAGGCGGGCGGCCCGGGCGGGGGCAGCGGTGAGCAGCCGGGGTCCGCGGCCGTACAACGACACCTCGGCGTCGGGACCGAGCCGGACCGCGATCGTGGCGGCGAGCTCCACCCCGCTCGCGCCGCCACCGACCACCGCGACGCGGCTTGGGCGTGGTGCGCCGCTCAGCTCGGCCAGGCGGCTCCGCAGCCGCGCCAGACCGGTCAGTGGCTTGGTCACGGTGACCTCCCCGGCGACGGCCGGAGGGCCGGTGCGGCTGACGCTGCCCACGTTGAAGGACACGGCCGTGTAGGGGTACCAGGACCCGTCGTCTGCGCGGACCCCGCGGCCCGGCAGGTCGATGGCGTCCACCAACCCGTCATGGTGCGTGACCCCGTGACGGGCGGCGAGGGCAGCGACGTCGATGGTGCCCTCCGACTCCGCCACCAGCCCTGCCGCGATCGGTGACGCGAGCCCGGAGTAGCGGAAGGTGCCCGGGGCGATGACGCTCAACTCGACACCCGCGGCCCGTAGGTCGTCGGCTCGGCGCAGCACCTCGAGGTGGGCGTGGCCAGCGCCCACCAGCACGACGTGCCCGCGCCGCCCGCTCACCACGAGGACCCGGCCGGTACCAGCCAGACGGCCTCCGCCGGGACCTCCAGCGTGACGGCCGCGCCGGCACCGAAGGCGGCGAGCTCCGCGCTCGGTGCCTCCACGGTGAGCTCGTGGCCGTCGATGGTCACGGTGACACGGGTCCGGGTGCCGAGGTAGCGCGCGGCCGCCACCCTGCCGACCAGCAGGCCGCGCTCGGATCGCACCTGATCATCGGCCCCCGACCCGCTGTCCGTGACGGCCGCTGCGGCGCGGAGCCGCAGCCGGTCACGGCGCAGGACCACCTCGACGTCGGCCCCCGCCGCCCCGAGCGCGCCGACCACTCCGCCGGACCCGTCCGCGCCGACCACTCCGCCGGAGCCGCCGTCCCCCGGTCCCGACACCCCCGCGGGGAGGGGCAGGGGACCGATCGGGCTCATCACCCGGTCCCGCATCCGACGGCCGGGTAGGACCTCGGTGGCGCCGATGAACCGGGCCACCTCCCCGGTCGCAGGACGTTCGACCACGTCGCGGGGTCCGGCGTGCTGGTGGAGCCGGCCGTCGAACAGGACCGCGAGGCGGTCACCGAACGCCACGGCCTCCTCCCGGTCGTGGGTGACGACCAGGGTCGTCAGCTCGCGCTCGAGCTGGAGCTCGACGACGAGCTCACGCAGCCCGTCGCGCAGGTGGGGGTCCAGGCTCGACAGCGGCTCGTCGAGCAGCAGTACCTGCGGGTCGAGCACCAGCGCCCGGGCCAGGGCGACCCGCTGCCGCTGGCCACCGGACAGCTCGGCCGGCCGGCGGCCACCCAGGCCGCCAAGACCGACGCGTTCGAGCATCTCGGCGGCCTGCCGATCGCGCTCCCGCCGGGGCACGCCCCGCATGCGCAGGCCGAAGGCCACGTCCTCCAGCGCGGTCAGGAAGGGGAACAGCCGGTGCTCCTGGAACACCAGCACGGCGCCGCGCCGCTCGGCGGGCAGGTCGGTGACGTCACGGCCACCGAGGTGGACCCGGCCGGCGGTCGGTGCGGTCAGGCCGGCGACGACCCCGAGCAGCGGGGACTTGCCGCAACCGGACGGGCCGACCAGGGTGGTGATCAGCCCCGGCGCCACCTCGAGGTCGACGCCGTCGAGGGCCACCACCTCGCCGTAACGCTTGGTGACGCCACGCAGGTGGAGCGCGGCCGGAGCGTGACGCTCGGTCATCGGGCGCCTCCGAGCGTCGGCACGTCGCGACCGAGGATC
>PWEU01000396.1 GCA_003554005.1 Nitriliruptoraceae bacterium | reverse complement strand
TATTTAAAATACAAAAGCAGGCCTTTAAGTTAGGGTTTAGTTGAGTTAAGCATCGTATTATGTTTATTGAGCGGCAAATTTGTGTGCCGCTTTCTTTATGGGGAAGTGTGACAACCGGTGCTGTATTAGTTTTGTCACATTTTTCTTTTAGGCAGGAGGCGGTAAGTTGAGCGCTGAAAAAAAGAGAATTTACCTTTCCTCACCGCATATGAGCGGCCGGGAAATGAAATATGTTGAAGATGCTTTTGCATCGAACTGGATTGCCCCGCTGGGGCCTAATGTGAACAGGTTCGAGGAGGAACTGGCCGCCTGCCTGGGTGTAAAGGGCGCTGCTGTCTTGAGTTCGGGTACGGCGGCCCTGCACCTGGCCCTGCTGCTGGAAGAGGTGGGAGCAGGAGACCGTGTTTTTTGTTCCGCTTTAACTTTTGCGGCCACGGCTAACCCCATTCTTTACGAAGGTGCAGAAGCGGTCTTTATTGATGCAGAACCGGAAACCTGGAATATGAGCCCGGCAGCGCTGAAGCGGGCCCTGGAAGATGCCGAGATCGAGGGTATGCTGCCGAAAGCGGTCATTGTGGTTAACCTCTACGGGCAGAGCGCTGATATGGACCCGATACTTGAGCTTTGCGATACTTACGGGGTGCCGGTGATTGAAGATGCGGCCGAATCGCTCGGGGCAACCTACAAGGGAAAGATGAGCGGCAGTTTTGGCAAATACGGGATACTTTCTTTTAACGGCAATAAGATTATAACCACCTCCGGGGGTGGCGCCCTGGTCTCGGACGACTTAGAGGCGCTAAAGCGGGCCCGCTACCTGGCTACCCAGGCCCGGCAGCCGGCCAGGCACTACGAACATACCGAGGTGGGTTATAACTACCGGATGAGCAATATCCTGGCCGGGATCGGCCGCGGTCAGCTCGAGGTGTTGGAAGAGCGGGTCCGGGCCAGGCGGGCAGTTTTTGAGCGCTACCGGGCAGAGCTGGGCGATGTTGAGGGTTTTGAGTTTATGCCTGAGGCAGACTACGGGCAGAGCACCCGCTGGTTAACTGCCCTGACCATTGATCCGGAGCTGTGCGGGATCAGCCGGGACCAGGTTATCGATGCCCTGGAAGCGGAAAATATCGAAGCCCGGCCGGTCTGGAAGCCGATGCAGCTGCAGCCGCTCTACCAGGGCTGCAAGTTTTATGACAGGGGGACGTATGACAAGGGGACGTTTCATCTGTCATATGGGAGCAGCGTTTCTGAGCAGCTCTTTAACCTGGGCCTCTGCCTGCCATCAGGTTCAAACCTGGCTGAAGAAGAGCAGGAGCGGGTCATTGAGTGCATAAAAAAGCTGCTTTAACGTGACAACCGGTGCCGGACAATTTTTGTCACATTTTACCTTAAATTAAAAGGACTCTTTGCCTTCACCCATTCGTAATTTTACTCCAAATCTAAATTAAAATTCCACAGGACTGAACAGAGCGTCTCCCGGGCGCTTGTTACGATCATGTCATTTCACCATAAGGTCATAAAAGGTCATAAAGTACAATAAAAGTTATAAATGGCGTTGACATACATTAAGTAAAAAGTATACAATACGAGTGAACTAATGTAAATTTCTCAGTTTTTACTTGCATATTCCGGGGGGATAAAAAATGGATGATAGAATGCTTACGCCGGAAGAGGTGGCAGAACGCCTTGCTGTGACTGCTAATACCGTGCGTGGATGGTTACGCGACGGTACGCTTAAAGGTGTTAAGCTGGGGAAAAGAGTGTGGAGAATAAAAGAGAGTGATTTGCATTTATATACCTGCAGTGAGCAGCAGGCTGATTATTGTGCAGAAACATCTATGGGGCAGTTGACGGATACTGACAGGAGGGCTTCTCTGGCTGAAGCTTTAAAAAAAGAATCATCCCTGGTAAGAGATGACTCAATATCAGTACTAAAAGAGTTTGAGGACCTGGAAGATGAAGATTAAACAGTATGATATCTGGATTGCAGATCTTAATCCGCGCTCAGGCACTGAAAGTGGAAAAACCAGGCCGGTAGTGATCATGCAATCTGATTTATTAAATGCAGCGGATCACCCTTCTACCATTATTTGCCCGTTGACTACCCAGCTGCAGGCAGATGTAGGAGTGCTGCGTGTTTACCTGGATCAGGGGGATGGCAATATGAAGGCAAAGTCAGGTATCATGGTTGATCAGATGCGAGCTATCGACAACTGCCGGCTGATAAAAAGAATAGGCAGGTTGCCGGAAGAGTTAATTAAAAAGCTAAAGGATAATGTAAAAATTGTGCTGGATTTATGACAACCGGTGACGTACACTTTTTGTCACATTTTCCCTTTAACAGATAATCATATATATCTGCATCGTATGATATAATATGCAATGAAAATAAGGTAAAGATAAAGAGGTTTCAGATGGCAAAGGTAAACGGAAAAGTTAAAACAGCAGCCATGGTTATGGTTGATGCGGTTCTGGTCTTAACTGCCCTTTCACTTGGGGTATACCTGCGTTTTGACTGGAACGTGCCGAATTTCTGGATGGGCCAGCTGGAAAACATGCTGCTGCCGGCAGTGATTATAAACCTGGCAGCTTTCTATATTTTCGGCTTCTACCGCCGGGTCTGGCGCTATGCCAGTATTGATGAATTGATGCTGATTGCCGTGGCCGTCAGTATGGGCATCGGCGGAACTTACCTCTACAGCTTATATGCCGGGGTGCTGCCCCGCAGTTCATATATCATCGCCTGGTTCCTGTTACTCTTTTTAATTGGCGCTTCCAGGCTGTCGGTGCGTTTGCTTGACAGCTTTTTAAGCAAACCGCAGGCGGCAGGAAAGCGGCAGAAAGCCCTGATTGTCGGGGCCGGGGAAGCCGGGGTGATGGTGGCCCGCGAGCTTAAGAAGCACGGGCCTTCGCTGGGCATCAAGCTGGTCGGTTTTATCGATGATGATGCAACGAAAAAAAACCAGATCATCCAGGGTGTGCCGGTGCTGGGTACGCGCGGTGATCTGCCGGAAGTAGTCGAGCAGAAGGGTGTTGGTGAGGTTATTATATCCATGCCCTCCGCCCCGTACAGCACCCTGCAGGAGATTATTAGCCAGTGTGCCGACCTGCCGGTTAAGATTAAAACGGTGCCCGGTATCTTTGAAATTGTTAAGGGTCAGGTCAGCCTGAAGGCTTTAAAAGATGTCGATATTGAAGATTTGCTGCAGCGCCCGCCGGTGGAGCACGACATGGAAGCGGTGGCCAGGTATTTAAACGGCGAGACAGTGCTGGTAACCGGGGCCGGAGGGTCGATCGGCTCGGAGCTGTGCCGCCAGATTGCCCAGATGAACCCCGGGCAATTGATTTTCCTCGATCATGACGAAAATGGCGTGTTTTTAATTGATATGGAGATCAAGCAGAGGTTCCCCGAGCCTGAGGTTGTGCCCCTGGTGCGGGATATACAGTCCAGGGATACCCTGGAGCAGGTTTTTAAGGAATACCGGCCATCGGTGGTATTTCATGCCGCGGCCTACAAGCACGTGCCCCTGATGGAACTGAACCCGGAAGAGGCGGTGCGTAACAACCTGGAAGGCAGCAAGAATTTGATTGACTTATCGGCCGGTAATGGGGTCAAGCGGTTTGTCTTTGTCTCGACCGACAAGGCGGTTAACCCGAGCAGTGTAATGGGAGCGACCAAGCGGATGGTGGAGATCTACCTGCAGGAAAAGGCCCGCAGCTGTAACAGCTGCGTATTCTGTTCGGTCCGTTTCGGTAACGTGCTGGGCAGCCAGGGCAGCGTGGTGCTTCTGTTCAGGGAACAGATTGCCCGGGGTGGCCCGGTTACAGTAACTCACCCGGAGATGAAGCGCTACTTTATGACCATCCCCGAAGCGGTGCAGCTGGTGATCCAGGCCGGGGCGCTTGGCAGGGGCGGGGAAATTTTCGTGCTTGACATGGGCGAACCGGTCAAGATTGTGGACCTGGCCCGTGACATGATTATACTTTCCGGTTTAAGGCCGGATGAAGATATTAAGATTGAATATACCGGCTTAAGGCCGGGAGAGAAGCTTTACGAAGAACTTTTCAGCGACCGGGAAAACTTTGCCGTGACCCGGCATGAGCGGATCTTTGTTGCCCCAGATACTTCTTATGACGAGGCGGTCGTGCAGGAAGAGCTGGAATACCTGCAAAAACGCGTCAAACGCCACCTCAATGCCTGACCCAGTCTCGCATTGTGACAGCCGGTGCCGTGCACATTATAGTATAATTCCTTTCAAAATTCACTGCCTGTTTCGCATGATAATGTAAATAGCGTAAATTGTATTGCGCTTTTTTCTGTTTGCAGTTATAATGTAATTAACGTAATAATTGTGCTTTTGCGTAGATCAGGGAAACATCCAGAGCTTATGGAGGAAAATGGGATGAAGAGCAAGTTGCTTAGTCCGGAAGATGTAGCTGAACGTTTAGCGGTTAACCCTGCCACGGTCAGGTCATGGCTGCGCAGCGGAAAGCTGAAGGGAGTTAAGCTGGGCGAAAAAATATGGAGAATTGACGAAG
>PWEU01000195.1 GCA_003554005.1 Nitriliruptoraceae bacterium | reverse complement strand
TGGCCGACGCGGTCCTGCTGTCCAAGAGCGGGGTCACCCGGCTGGTCGACCGCATGGAGCAGGCCGGGCTGGTGGCCCGAGCACGCTGCACCGACGACCGGCGCGGGACCTTCGCCGCGCTCACACCGGCGGGTCGGCAGCGGCTGCGGGAGACGGCACCGACCCACCTGCGGGGGGTCGCCGAGCACTTCGCGGCGTTGTTCGACGACGAGGAGGCAGAGCTCCTCGAGCGCCTGCTGCTGCGGATCATCGAGGCCAACCGCCTGTAGCGGTGATGGGGCCTCAGCGCCCGCGGCGTCGCACCTCGCCGTTCCCTCCGACGACCTACTGTGCGCCACGCGCACAGGATCGGTGGAGCGGGCGCGGCACGCGATCGCCGACACCTTCCCCCTCACCACCGGTGTCTGCCTCCGTGCGGCCGTGACGGTGCCGCACGGCTAGCGTGTCTGGGTGGCGTCCACGACCAGGAGAACCCGTCCCGATGACCGACAACCAGGACACGATCACCATCACCGACAACCGCACGGGGCGGACCTACGAGGTGCCGGTCACCGACGGTGCGATCCGGGCCATGGACCTACGACAGATCAAGGTCGACGAGGACGACTTCGGCCTCCTCAGCTACGACCCCGCCTTCAAGAACACCGCCAACGTCCGCAGCGAGGTGACGTTGGTCGACGGCGAGCGGGGCATCCTGCGCTACCGCGGTTACCCGATCGAGCAGCTGGTCGATTCCTCCAGCTTCCTCGAGGTCTCCTATCTGCTGATCAACGGCGAGCTCCCGAACGCCGACGAGCTCGACCAGTGGATCTACGACATCACCCACCACACCTTCATCCACGAGAACCTCAAGCAGTTCATGGACGGCTTCCACCCCGATGCCCACCCCATGGGCATGCTCGTGTCGACGGTCGGCGCGCTGTCGACCTTCTACCCCGAGGCCAAGGACCTGGACGAGTCCGAGGCCCGGTACATGCAGATCATCCGGCTCATCGCGAAGTTCCCGACGCTGGCTGCCTTCGCCTACCGCCACTCGATCGGGATGCGCTACGCCTACCCCGACAACGACCTGTCGTTCGCCGGCAACTTCCTGAACATGATGTGGAAGACCACGGAGCTCAAGTACGAGCCGGACCCGGTCCTCGAGCGGGCCATGGACGTGCTGCTGATGCTCCACGCCGACCACGAGCAGAACTGCTCGACCACCACCATGCGGGCGATCAGCTCCTCCGACGCCGACCCGTACTCCGCCGCCGCTGGCGCGACCGCGGCGCTGTACGGCCCCAAGCACGGCGGCGCGAACGAGGCCGTGCTGACCATGCTCAACAGCATCGGCTCGGTGGACAAGGTGCCGGAAGCGATCCAGGGCGCCAAGGACGGCAAGTTCCGGCTGATGGGCTTCGGCCACCGGGTCTACAAGAACTACGACCCCCGGGCCAAGGTCGTCCAGGGCCTCGCCCACGAGGTGTTCGAGGTCACGGGCAAGAACCCGCTGCTCGACATCGCGGTGGAACTCGAGAAGATCGCGCTCGAGGACGAGTACTTCGTCGAGCGCAAGCTCTACCCGAACGTCGACTTCTACTCAGGGATCATCTACCAGGCGATGGGCTTCCCGACGGCGATGTTCCCGGTGCTGTTCGCCATGGGCCGCATCCCCGGGTGGCTGGCGCACTGGCAGGAGAACCTCCTCGACGAGGAGCAGGCCATCGTGCGGCCGCGCCAGCTCTACACCGGTGCCGGCGAGCGAGACTACGTCCCGCTGTCGGAGCGCTGAGCGCAGCCAAGGGTCGCCTGGACGCCAGGGAACCGCACACACCTCGAAGGGGCTCGGCGACTGCCCATCCGCGGCCGCACGCGAACCTGTCCCGAGGTCACGTGACCACGCGATCTCGTACCCGCGCCGGAGGAACCGCCGCTGAGACGGCTGCTCACCCGCTACCGGCGGCCAGCCACCGTCGCGGCCACGGTCGCCGGCGCCGAACCCACGCCAGCACCGGGGCCGATCGAGCTGGCGAGCGGCACCTTCCGCGCCGCAGCGCTGCGGGCCGTCTGAGCACCGTCCCCGATGGTGACCGGTCCGCGCTCAGCGTGAGGCGTCCGCTGCGGCCACCGCCTCCACGGCGCCCGCGACCGCCGGCGCCACCCGCTCGTCCAGAGCCCCTGGGATGATGGAGGCGGCTGAGAGCTCCGCGGGTGGGATGACCGCTGCCAGCGCGTGTGCGGCCGCCACCTTCATCTCCTCGGTGATGCGGTGTGCCCGCCCATCGAGCGCTCCGCGGAAGACCCCCGGGAACGCCAGCACGTTGTTGATCTGGTTCGGGTAGTCGCTGCGACCGGTGGCCACGACCGCCGCGTATCGCGCGGCCCCGGTCGGGTCGACCTCCGGATCCGGGTTGGCCAGGGGGAACACGATCGCGTCGTCAGCCATGACCTCCAGGTCCTCGGGTTCGAGGAGGTCGGGAGCCGAGACCCCGACGAACACGTCAGCACCGGCCAGTGCGTCCTTGAGGGTGCCGTCACGTCCGGAGTGGTTGGCGTGTTCGGCGAGCCAGGCCTTGCTGCCCTCGAGCCCGTTGCGGGACGGACCGAGGATGCCGCGGCTGTCGGCGACGACCACGTCCTTGACGCCCTCGTGCAGCAACAACTGCGCGACGGCGACGCCCGCCGCACCCGCGCCGGACATCGCCACCGTCACCTCTTCGATGGGCTTGTCCACCAGCCGCAGCGCGTTCAACAGCGCGGCGAGCACGACGATGGCGGTGCCGTGCTGGTCGTCGTGGAAGACGGGGATGTCCAGCGACGCCTCGAGACGCCGCTCCACCTCGAAGCACCGTGGCGCCGAGATGTCCTCGAGGTTGATGCCGCCGTAGGTCGGGGCGATGGCCTCCACGATCCGCACGATGTCGTCCACCGTCGTCGCGTCGATGCACACCGGCCAGGCGTCGATCCCGGCGAAGCGCTTGAACAGCGCCGCCTTGCCCTCCATCACGGGCAGGGCCGCCTCGGGGCCGATGTCACCGAGCCCGAGGACGGCCGACCCGTCGCTGACGATCGCGACCGTGTTGCCCTTGATCGTCCACCGCCGGGCATCCTCGGGGTGGTCGGCGATCGCGCGACAGACCCGGGCGACCCCGGGCGTGTAGGCCATCGACAGGTCGTCGCGGGTCCGCAGCGGCACGGTCGGGGTCACCTCGAGCTTGCCCTTGAGGTGCAGCAGGAAGGTCCGGTCGCCGACGTGGTGGACGTGCACGCCGTCGAGGGCGTCGACCGCGGCCTGCACCGACGCCGCGTGCTCGTCATCGCGGGCGTTGGCCGTGACGTCCACGACCTGCCGCTCACCGGTCGTCTCCACGACCTCGACCGCGACGACGGCCCCGTCGTCGTGGCCGATGGCGGAGGTGACCCGCCCGATCGCGCCGGCGTCAGCCGGATCGAGGTGCAGCCGCAGCGTGATCGAGTAGGACGCGTTCGGGAGACCAGCCATGTCGCAGCCCCGCGGCGGGAACCCGCGCACGGCTCTCCTGGCGGCCGCTGTGACCGTCACGGAACGCCGGGGTCGCCCTGGCGGACGACCTCGCCACCGCCAGGGCCACCCTACGTCACCCTGCGCAGCTCAGCCTCGCGCGCCGTCCTCCGCGGTCACCAAGGGCCGGCCGAACAGCCGCTCGGACACGCCCGTCTGGTCGAGGTACATACAGATCCCACCGTTGAAGAACGGCCACCCGGCGCCGAGCAGCATCGCGGTGTCGATGTCGCGGGCGTCGGCGACCACGCCGTCGTCGAGCATCTGACGGGCTTCGTCGGCCACCGCCTCCACGGCCATCGCGCGGATCTCGTCGGCGCTCAGCGGCGTGGCTCCCTCCTCCCCCTCGACCGCCGCGGCGATCTCGGGGTACACCTCGCCGCCGGCCTCCCAGTCGTAGATCCCGGGTCGGCCGGAGCTCGCGATCTCCCGGAAAGCCGGGTCGATCGCGAACCGCTCCCCGAAGGCCTCCTCCAGGGTCTCCGCGGTGTGCAGGGCGACCTGCAGGCCCACCAGGCCGAGCAGCACGAAGGGTCCCATGGGCAGGCCGAGCCGGCGGATGGCGTCGTCGATCTCCTGGAAGCTGTTGCCCTTGCGCAGCGCTGCGATCGAGCCGCCGAGGAAGCGGGTCAGCAACCGGTTGACGATGAAGGCCGGCGCGTCGGTGCACAGCACCGCGGACTTCTGCAGGTTCTTGGCCACGTCGAAAGCGGTGGACAGCGCCTCGTCGGAGACCTGCTCGGGACGGATCACCTCGACGAGCGGCAGGACGGCGACGGGGTTGAAGAAGTGCAGGCCGACGACCCGCTCGGGGTGCGCGAGCTTCGATCCCATCTCGGTCACCGACAGCGACGAGGTGTTGGTCGCGATGACCGCGGTCTCGTCCAGCACCTGCTCCAGGTCGGCGAAGATGGCCTGCTTGAGATCCATACGCTCGAGCACGGCCTCCAGCACCCAGTCGGCGCCGGCGACGTCGTCGTAGCTGGTCGTGTAGGTCACGAGGCTCTTGAGGAAGGTGGCCTTGCCCGGCTTCATCCGCCCCTTGGCGAC
>PWEU01000242.1 GCA_003554005.1 Nitriliruptoraceae bacterium | reverse complement strand
GAACCCGTCGGTGAGGGCCGGTGACGTCTAGCCTCCGGCGACGCCCCTGTCACCCACCGTCGCCGGGCGTGCGGAGCCTGTCGTGAGCGTGCCGAGCTTCCCCCACCTCGATGTCGTCGTCGACGGCCCCGTCGCCACGGTGATCCTCGACCGTCCCGAGGTCCTCAACGCCCTGTCGGTCGAGCTGCTGGAGTCGCTGGTCGACGCCTGTGCCTGGCTGGGGGGGCGGCCCGAGATCCGGGTGGTGGTGCTCACAGGCGCCGGCCGGACCTTCTCCGCCGGTGCGGACCTGTCCACCATGGAGCGTCTGCTGGGTGAGCCGACGGGTGCCCGTGCGGCGGCCGCCGCCGGCGACCGCGCAGCATCGGCGATCGAGGCGCTCGATGCGGTCACGATCGCGGCCGTCCAGGGCCGGTGCGTCGGGGGAGGGGTCGTCCTGGTCCTGGCCTGTGATCTGCGGGTCGCCAGCGACACGACCCGGTTCTCGATCCCCGAGGTGGATCTGGGGATCCCGCTGGCCTGGGGTGGCATCCCCCGGCTGCTCAGGGAGGTGCCGCCCGCGGTGGCCAGGGACCTGGTGCTGACCTGCCGGGAGTTCGACGCGGCCGAGGCCGACCAGCTCGGCCTGCTGTCCCGGGTGTGCCCGCCGGAGGAGCTCACCGACGTCGTCGGGACCCTGGCCGGCCAGCTGGCGGAGAAGGCGCAGCTGCCCGTGCGGGCGACCCTGGACGGGGTGCGGTCCGCTCTCGGGATCGGGGCCCCGCTGGGCTGGTCGGATGCCGACACCCTGCTCGCGGCGGTCCGGGACCCCGAGTGCCGCTCGGCCGCCCAGCAGTACCTGCAGCGGGTCTTCGGGTCACAGGACGAGTGAGCAGGGGGAGGGCGTCACGCGGCGGCGATCAGCCGATCGACAGGATCGTCGTCCCCGAAGGCACCAGGTCGTAGAGCTCGACGACGTCGTCGTTGAACATGCGCACACAGCCGTTGGAGGCGGCCTCGCCGATCGAGTCCTCGTTGGGCGTGCCGTGGAAGCGGATCAGCGTGTCACCGCCGCCGGGACGGTTCCAGTTCAGTGCCCGCAGCCCCAGCGGGTTGTTCGGGCCGGGACCGATCCGCGCCGGGAGGTCGGCCCCCCACCGGTCACGCGCGGGGTTGACCCAGGTCGGCTCGAAGCGCTTCGCGCCGACGACGAAGGTGCCCGTCGGGGTCGGTGATCCGCCGGTGCCGACGGCGACCGGCCAGCTGCCGGCGACCTGGCCGCCGCGGTGCAGCTCGAGCACCCGGTCGCTCTGGCGGACCACCAGCACGCGGTCGAAGGAGGCCTGGGTCATCGCGGGCCGCAGCGGGCTCACCGGCAGCGTGACCTCGTCCTCCGCACCGACCAGGGCGGTGGTCAACAGCTGGCGGGCGGGGACCCGGTCGACGGCCTGGCCGTTGCGCTCGGGGGTCACCTCGACCCGACCGCCGCGGTAGCTGGCGGTCGCCGACACCGGGGTGATGTCCACCTCCGCCGCGATCCGGGCGACCGGCTCGATGAGGTCCTCGGCGTCGAGCCCGAGGGGCACCTCCGGGGCCGCCGACGGGTCTGCCAGGCTCGCGCGCACGACGGCCTCGCCATCCCCCCGCGCCCCGACCTCGCGCGGACTCAGCTGCCAGCGGCGGTCGCCGAAGCGCAGCACCACCTCGCGGTCGAGGGCGGCGGCCACGGCGGTATCGGTGGTCGCAGCGGCCTGCTCCGCCTGCGCGGTCGTCAGTGCCGGTGGCAGCACGATCGTGGGGATCTCCACCTCGGTGTCGGAGGCGGTGTCCGCGCCGATCAGGGCCGCGGTGAGCGCCGACGCCACGGCCTCGGCGTCGACCTGCCGTCCTTCGGCGTGGGCGGTGACCTCGGCGCCGTCCCCGGTCCAGCTGACGGTGGCGTCGGTCGGGTCGAGGTGGACGGTGTCGACCACCTCGGCGACCAGCGCCTCCTCGGCCGCCGGGTCCCGGTCGATGGTGACGTCCAGGGCCAGCTGGCTGGTGTTGCCGAACCAGCGGGTGGCGACGAGGTCGGGCAGGGTCGCCTCGAGGGTGCCGGAGAAGGCCGCGTCGATCACCGTGTCGAGGTCGGTGGTGGCGCCGAGCTCACGCGGGGAGGTCGTCCAGGTGCCGACGTCGTGGGTCAGCGTGACCTGTCCGTCGAGGTGGCGGGCGAGCTCGGCCTCGACGAGGGCGGCCGCTTCGGTCCGGGTCGCGCCGCCAACGTCGACGCGATCGATGGTGACCCCGGGGAGCAGTTGTTCGCCGTCCCTGAGCTCCTGGCCCCAGGAGGCCGCGGTGATCGACAGCGCCCCGGCGGTCCCCACGACCAGGACGAGCAGGATGGCGCCAGCCTGGAGTAGCCGTCGTGGTACCCGACGCGGCCGGGTACCGGCCGCCCCGGTATCGGCGGCGGAAGCGGTGTCGTCCCGTAGCAGCATGTTGTCCCCGGATGATGCGCGACACCTGCTCTGAGGTGCTTGGTCACTTGATCGGTCACCTGCTTGGTCACTGTCCGTGAGCCGCGCACGGTACTTCCGTGCGCGCTCCGATGCTGTCGGTGGTCGGTCGGTGCACGCCGACGCGGGTCGCGGTGCCGCTGCGGTCGCGGCCGTGGTCGCCGCCGCGGTCGCGGCCGTGGTCGCCGCGCATCGACCGTTAGGCTCGGGGTGCCCACCGTCGTCGGACAACGAGGTAACAGGTGCGGATCGGGGTCGTGGGAGCTGGGGGCCGTATGGGCGCCGAGGTGTGTCGAGCCGTGGCGGCGACCGACGACCTGCAGCTCGTCGCCGCGGTTGATCCAGGTGCGACGGGCCGGCACCTCGGTGACGTCGCCGGCCTCGATGGACCCGCCGGCGAGGTGGTGGTCGCCGACCACCTCGATGCTCTGACCACCGCGGGGGTGGAGGTGGCCGTGGAGTTCACGGGCCCGGCCACCGTGGGCGACAACCTGGTCTGGCTGCTGGAGCACGACCTCCACGCTGTCGTCGGAGCGACGGGGCTGACCGAGCCGGACCTCGAGCGTGTCCGGGTCGCCGCGGCCGCGTCGGTGGGCAACGCCCTGATCGCCCCGAACTTCGCGATCGGCGCCGTGCTCCTCATGCGCTTCGCCGAGGAGGCCGCACGGCACCTACCGCACGTCGAGGTGGTGGAACTGCACCACGACCGCAAGGTCGACGCCCCCTCGGGTACGGCCCTGCGCACCGCCGAGCTGCTCGCCGCCGCGCGTGCCGAGGTCCCCGACGCGCCCGGCGGCGACGACGCCCACCCGGGTGCCCGAGGCGCGACCCACGAGGGTGTCAGGGTCCCCAGCGTGCGGCTCCCCGGGCTGGTCGCCCACCAGGAGGTGATCTTCGGCGGTCAGGGCCAGACGCTGACGATCCGGCACGACTCCCTCGACCGCACCTCCTTCATGCCGGGGGTCCTGCTGGCCTGCCGCAGCGTGGCGGAGCTGGACGGCGTCGTGATCGGCTTGGATGCCCTGTTGTGACCTCGGCCCGCCGGGGCTGCGGTGTCACGGCGGGGCTGCGGTGTCACGGCGGGGCTGCGGTGTCACGGCGGGGCTGCGTGCACGATCGCGCCCGACAGCGGGATCAGGTCCAGGTCGCTGGCCACGTGGAGGTCGAGGCCCGGGGCCGCCCGACGGGCCTCGGCCAGGTGCCCCTCGGTTCCCGGGTAGCGCCGCGACAGGGGGGTCAGGACAGCCCGACGGACGCCGGCGTCGGCCGCGATGCGGGCGGCCTGCGCCGCGGTGAGGTGGCCCGATTCCTCGGCGACATCGCGTTCGCTCTCGAGGAAGGTGGCCTCGATCAGCAGCAGATCAGCCTCGGCGGCCAGCTCCTCAGCACCGTCGCACCTGCGGGTGTCCATGATGTGGGCGATGCTGACCGGTCGGCGCGTCACGCTGACCTCCTCGAGCCGGATCGTTCGCCCGGCGTGCCGGATCGATCCCCGGTCGACCAGCTCGCTGCGGGCCTCGTGGGGGATCCCCAGGGCGTCCAGCTGCTCCGGGAGCAGACGTACGCCCGGTGGCTGGACGAACCGCCACCCCAGGGTGGGGATCGAGTGGGACAGCACCCGGGCGTGGATCTCCAGCGGCGGGTCGGTGCTGACCAGGCCAGGCCCGGTCGGTGAGGAGCGGACGTTGGCTGAGGCGGTGCTGGCGCTGGCGTGACACAGCGCATCGATGTAGGGCGTCGCGTGGTGGGGGTGGTGCACCGTCACGGGCTTGGTCACGCCATCCAGTGCCATCCGCTGCAGGACGCCGGGGAGGCCGAGGCAGTGGTCACCGTGGGCGTGGGTGATGCAGATGCGGTCGATGGCCGAGGCCGGGATCTGGGCCATCGAGAGCTGCCGCTGGGTGCCCTCACCCGGATCGAGCAGGACGCCGTGACCGTCGAACCGGAGCAGCGCGCCGTGGTGCGCACGCTCACGGGGGGGCACCTGGCTCGCCGTGCCCAGCACGACGAGCTCGCGTCCTGACACCTCGTCGCTCCTGGATCGCGGCTCCTCCACCGACCGTAGTCGAGGGAGCTGCAGGCGATGGGGTGGTACCCGGAGGCG
>PWEU01000295.1 GCA_003554005.1 Nitriliruptoraceae bacterium | reverse complement strand
GCGGCATCGCCCCCGCGGTGGCCGCGGTGCGGGCGCAGGTCGGCCACACCGTCCACGTCGAGGTGGAGGTCGATCACCTCGAGCAGGTCCACGAGGCCCTGGCGGCCGGGGCCGACTCGATACTGCTCGACAACCTCGACGACGACGACCTGCGCACCGCCGTGGGGCTGGTCGCCGGCCGCGCGATCACCGAGGCCTCCGGTGGCATCACCCCGGACCGGGCCGCCGCCGTGGCCGCCACGGGCGTGGACGTCATCTCGCTGGGCTGGCTGACCCACTCCGCACCGCGTCTGGACGTGGCGCTGGAGCTGCTCCCCTGAGCCACCATGGACCGGACGGCCGGCTGCGCGTCACGGCGCTCGGGCCTCCCCCGGCAGCGTCGCGCATCGGCGTCGCGCGGTGTCGTCGCGCGCGGCAGCGCCTGGACCCGCCCTGGGACGGGACGACGGCGAGCCGCCCCCACCGCGGTCGGCGCGGTGAGGGCGGTGCGCTCACCGCGATCCGTGCAGCACCCGGAGGTTGCCCCCGGTGGGCATCAGGATCGTCGTCCGACCGTCGTCCCAGGTGACCTCGATGCGCAGCGGCTCCTGGTCCAGCACCCGCTGCACCCCCCCCCGTCGGTGGGGTTGGTCGACCTTGTTCGACACGATCTCGATGGCGTCGCCCTGCGTGATCTTCATCCCAGTACCTCCCGTCGGCGTCGATGGGCGGTACACGCCACGATAGATGCGGCGCGTCGATTCGGCCTGCCCAAACGGTGCCAACGCGGCCATTCGTCGGCCCTGGTGCCCCCAGCGCTCCCCCGCCGCGCCCCCAGCGCACCCGCGGCCACGAGAACCAGCGTCTATCCGCTGCAACTCACCCACCCCCGGCCCGTCGGCCGACTCCTCCCCGCATCGGGCGCGAGAACCAGCACATAGTCGCTGCTTCTCGCAGGACCACCCCACCCGTCGGGACGATCGGTCGCGCCGGTCGCCCTACTGGGACTCGCCGCCGGGGCGCGTGCGGAGCTCGAAGGGAGCGAACAGCAGCACCAGCACCGCGAGCACGACCGCGGGCCCGATGAGCCACACCGGCCGTTGGGCCCACCACGCGGCCGTCGGTTCGGTGAGCAGCTCGAAACCCAGCGCCTCGTAGATGCCGATGACAGCGACCTTGGCCGTCATGTGCCACACGAACACGGTCAGGATGACCGCGTTGGCCGCGATCACGGTCTTCCAGACCCGGCGCCGCTGGAGCCACGAGGCACACCACGGCCGGACGAGCATCGCGACGCCAGCCTGCAACAGCGCGACCACCCCGATGACGGCGGTGGTCGGCCACATGTGGCTGAAGTCCAGCTCCCGGGTCGCCACCATCGAGCGGGGGTAGACCGGCAGTGACGTCAGCACGATCAGCCCCGCCAGCGCGCCCAGCACGATCGAGTGCTGGCCCCGCCACCCGATCCGTTCCAGGGTGCCATCGCGGTAGAAGTAGCCGAGCTGGTGGACGAAGACCCACACGAGCGCGCTGTTGAGGAGTCCCAGCGCCTCGATGCCCAGCCCCAGGCGTCCGACGTCGACCAGAGCGATGACGGCAGCCATCACCGTCACGGTCAGGACACCACCAGCCGCATGCAGGCGAGCCGTGACCGGCACGAGCGCGACCACCCAGAGGTAGGCGGCGAGGAACCAGAAGGGCATGATGACGATCTCACCCCAGGTGAGCAGCCCGGGGTAGTCGTCCAGCCCCAGCAGCAGCACGCCGTCGAGCACGACCCACACCGCGGCGAACACCAGCGGTGGGACCAGGAGCCGACGACTGCGCTGGGTGAGGAACTCGCGGGTGCCCCCACCACGACGTCGGACGGAGGTCCAGGCGGCGTAGTTCGCGAACCCACCGACGAAGAAGAACAACGGCATGATCTGCAGCACCCAGGTGCCGAGCCAGGCCCCCGGGACCGCGTCGATCGGGTTGGGCATGACCAGGGCGCCGTCGCGCCACTGGGTGATCGACAGGACCCAGTGCCACAGCACCACGACGACGATGCTCACGACCCGGACGAGATCGACGAAGCGGTCCCGGTCAGGAGGGGTCGACGCGACGAAGCGGTCGAGTTCCTCCGAGACGGCTGCAGGTCCGCGCGGCACCGGGCCTCCTTCCTCTCACGCTCGGCTTCCAGGCTCGACCGACGGCGTGGGGCGCGCAACCCGCTGTCCGGCCGTGGTCAGGGCCGCGCCGACCGGGTGGCGGACACCTGTGCGCGGGGCTGCTGCTGCTCGTCACCACTGAGGGCTGGTCACTGGGACTCGCGGTCGCGCGGGGGACCTCCCAGGGCGCCCAGGAGGACCAGACCGGCGATGAGCAGCACCAGGGCCACGACGGGGATCCCCAGCGGACGTGCAGCGTCGTACAAGCCCTCCTCGAGGATCAGGTACAGCCCACCGGCGGCAGCCACGACGCCGCTGAGGGTGGGCAGCGGCCCGCCTGGTGCGGGCGTCCCCACCCGCTCGGCCCGGCGGAAGACCAGGACCAGGGGCACCAGGACCGCGGTGCACAGCAGCACCCACACGGGCCGCAGCGCCCACCAGGCGGCACTCGTCGGCACGATGTCCGGCCACCACCCGGCGAGGTGGGTCAGGGCAGCAACGGCCACGAGCGCGCTCATGTGCCACAGGAAGATCGTGATGATGGCCGCCCCGGTCGTCGCCACCGCCGCCCACGCCAGGGCGGACCGGTGGAGCCAGCGTTCACACGGCCCGCGCAGGGCCAGGAGCACGCCCGTCTGTGTCACGGTCAGCGCGACCAGCGCGAGGGTCGGGGGCGCGGCGTTGGAGCGGGTCGGGCCCTCCACCCCGACCATGCTGACCGGGTAGTCGAAGGCGACCACCAGCAGGACCACCGAGAGCAACCCGGCCCCGGCCAGCAGCAGGCCACGACGTCCGAAAGGCAGCCGGTCGTCGGCCCACAGGTAGCCGACCTGGTGCGCCAGGCCGAACACGAGGAGGTAGTTGGCGTGGCCCACCAGCGGCACGTCGGTGCGGTGGAGCACGTCGACCACGGCCACCAGCACCGTGGCCGCCGCCAGCACCCACCAGCCGGCCCGTCGATGCAACCACCACGTGGCCGGCGCGATCACGATGATCAGCGTGTAGACGACCAGGAACCACAGGGGCATGAAGGCCACCTCGGTCGCCCGCTCGACGACCGTGACCGGCAACCCGACCATGGCGAGGACGGGACCGAGGACCACCCACAGCAGCAGCAGCGGGACCATCGGCCGCAGCAGCCGGCGGGTGCGTCGACGCACCCACGTGGACGTGGTCTCACTGCGCTCACGGTTACGTGACAGCGATCCCGCGTTCACCCGCCCGCCCACGATGAAGAACAGCGGCATCACCTGCCACACCCAGGTCGCCCACCGGGTCCACGGCTCGACGGCGAGCAGCTGGGTCGCGACGAGGCGCCCGTCGTCGACGACGACCACCGCCACGAGCCAGTGGCCGAGCACGACCATCAGGATGGCGACCACCCGTATGAGGTCGGCGAAGCGGTCCCGCTCGGCCGGGGTGCGCTCCTCGATCCGAAGCGCACCGTCACGGAGCCGGGCCAGAGATGTGATCCGCCCCTCCTCGCTCGCTGTGCGGGTCATCCGGCCGGGCTCACCGCACCTGACATGGCTGGCTCACAGGTAGCGGTGGCCGGGTTCGTCGGGCTCGGAGCGGTCGGGATGCTGGCGCATGCGTGCCAGCTGCTGTTGGGCTGCCAGCTGCTGCGTCGCGATGCTCGCCTGGATGCCGTGGAACAGGCCCTGCAGCCACCCCGACAGCTGGGCCTGCATCACGCGCAGTTCCGCGCCGGTCGGTGTCGACTCACCGGGATCGAGGCTCAACCCCTCGAGCTCGGCCCGTAGGTCGTCGGAGACCACCGCTCGCAGATCCTCAACGGCCCGGTTGTGGATCTCGGTCAGCCGCTGGCGGGCGGCCTCGTCGAGCTCGGTGGTCGCGACCTCGTCCAACATCGTCTGGACCGCCGAGGCGATGCGGAGCAGTCGAGCGGGCTCCTCGACCGCGTCGCGGGTGTCCTCCTCGGCGACGTGTTCGAGAGCGGCCGGCGGGGAGCCGTGACCGGGACCGTTGCCGGCTGCTGCCGCTGGGGTGTCGTGGTGGGCTTCTCGCTCTGGCACGGCGGCCTCCCTGGAGAGATGCTGGCGCCGATCATGACCTGCTCCGAGCGTAGGACGGCGGGCACCCGGGTCCTGGCGGCGTTCGGACAGGGTTCGTCCGGCTCGGGGCGGTGTGCAGCGCACCGCGGCCACCGCGGCCACCGCGGCCACCGAGCCCGTTCAGGGCTCCGCGAACCGGCCGACGACGCCGGTGGGATCCATGCCCCCCAGGTGCTGCTGGAACAGCCGGAAGTAGGCGGCCTCCTCCCGCGTGCGCAGTGGCGGGTCCAGCACCTCACGTTCGCGTGCGAAGTCCTCCTCGCTGACCTGCGCGCCGTAGTGCTCCCGGAGGAGCTCGCGGGCACCGCTGCCCTCACCGAACTGGGCCTTCTTGCGCCACAGCAGATCCTCGGGCAGCCACCCCTCGAAGGCCTTGCGCAGGAGCCACTTCTCGG
>PWEU01000280.1 GCA_003554005.1 Nitriliruptoraceae bacterium | reverse complement strand
TTCGCCGACGTCCTCACGGACGCCAACGCATGACTCGGGGCCACCGCGGGTCGCTAGCCCTTCGGTGTAGAGCGTTTCCATCTCCTCCTCCATGCCGGTTTATCCCGGCGCTCCCAAATCCAGTTGCTCCCGCAACGCGTTGCCGGCCGCAGACACCCGAGAAGCGCGGCTCTACGCCGCCGAGCACGCAACTTCGAATCGCGGTGTCGTCGACGGCACCCCCGCGCCAGGGATGCGCCGTTCGTTCCTGCGCTGGGAGAGGCCGCTGCGCGCCGGACCTCGTCCGATCGTGGATTCACGGTGTGCGCGGACATGAGATTCTCCCCGTAGGCGGACAGCAGAACTCCCCGGTGGTGGACACGAGAAGTCCCCACTGGTGGACATGAGTTCTCCCCAGTCCTGACCGCCGTCTCGCGTGTGATGCGTGAGGCAGGTGGCCCCTCCCGGTAAGACCGGCGGTGCTGAAGCGCCGTCGAGCCGGAAGGGGCCGTCATCAAGTCTGCCGGAGAAGTCATGGAAATCTTGGAGGCCTACGACCTTGTGGGCACATATCGCGCAGCCGCTGTGTTGGCGGGGTGCGATCACCACACCGTGAAGCGTTACGTCGAGTGCCGCGACGCGGGACTACCGCCGGATCGGAGGATCGAGCGGGGCTCGATCATCGACGAGTTCCGTCCGAAGATCGACGAGTTGGTGAAGCGCTCGCACGGCAAGGTCCGTGCCGATGTGGTCCACGACAAGCTGGTGGCGATGGGGTTCACCGGCACGGATCGGACCACCCGCCGTGCGGTGCAGGAGGCCAAGGCAGCCCGGTTGGTGGGTCGCCGTCGGGTGTATCGGCCGTGGATCACCGAGCCGGGCGGCTGGGTGCAGTTCGACTGGGGGTGGGGTCCGAGGGTCAACGGCCGCCAGAGCCTGCTGTTCTGCGCGTGGTTGGCGTGGTCGAGGTTCCGGATCGTGATCCCGGTGTGGGACCGCACGACCGCGACCACGTTGTCGTGTCTGGATGAGACCTTCCGGCGGATCGGGGGGATCGCGACCTACACGTTGACCGACAACGAGAAGACGATCACGGCGATGCACATCGCCGGGGTCCCGGTCAGACATCCCGACATGGTCGCTGCAGGACGCCACTACGGCACCCAGATCGTCTCCTGTGTCCCGGCCGACCCGGAGTCCAAGGGCGGCTCGGAAGCGGCGGTGAAGATCGCCAAGGCCGATCTGGTGCCAACCGAGGCGAACCTGCTCGACGCCTACGCCAGCTTCGCCGAGTTGCGGGCGGAAGCGGCCATGTTCTGCGACACGGTCAACCACCGGGTGCATCGCGAGACCTACCGCATCCCCGCTGAGATGCTCGCCGAGGAACTGCCCGCGCTGCATCCGGTGCCGACGGATCCGTATGTTGCGGCACTCGGGGAGACACGGGTCGTGAACCGCTCGAGCGTGATCTCGTGGGGCGGAACCCGCTACTCGGTCCCCCACACGCTGATCGATGAACAGGTCTATGTCCGCATCGAGGGTGACGAGCTCGTCGTGGCCCATCACAGCCGCGACGGGGTGTCAGAGGTCGCCCGCCACCGCACCGCCCCTCCGGGACAACCACAACTCGATCTGTCGCACTACCCGCCCCGCTCGGCGTCGAGGATCTTGGAGGCCACCCCCAAGCCCCGCACCCCGGGCGAAGCGGCGTTCCTCGCACTCGGGCCCGGCGCTGCGGCGTGGTTGACCAAGGCGGCCGCTGCCGGAAGCTCCCGGATCCGCACCAAGATGGACGCCGCGGTCGAGTTCGCGGCCGTCTACGGCCAGGCCGAGGTCGACGCTGCCCTGGCGGTCGCGGCCGAAGCCAGCCGCTTCGCCAACGACGATCTCGCGTCGATCCTGCGCCATCGTCGCCAGCACGACTCCGACGGGATCGTCATCCCACTCATCGAAGGCCACAGCCTGCAGCCCGGCACCGGGCGTTGGAACGAGGTCGGCCGATGACCGATCGACCCACCTCCGCCCAGCTCCATGCCGAGATCGAGACCCTCACCCGCCGGCTGCGGATGCCCTACCTGCGCAAGGCCGCCGCCGAGGTCCTGCCAACCGCCAAAGCCCAACGTTGGGACCCCGCGGAGGTCGTCCGCGTCCTGCTCGTCGAGGAAGCCCAAGGCCGCGACGCCGCGACCATCGCGGCGCGCCGTCGGCGGGCCGGGTTCCCTGCCGGCAAGACCTTCGACACCTGGCGCGAGACCGCCTCAACCATCACGCCGGCGACCCAACAGGCGCTCCGCGGGCTGGAGTGGATCCGCCGCGGCGAGAACCTCGCCGTGGTCGGCCCCTCTGGGACCGGCAAGTCCCATCTGCTCGAAGCCCTCGGCCACGCCGCCATCAACGACGGGCTCACCGTCGCCTGGTTCACCATCGAAACCCTCGGCCAACTCGTCACCCGCCACCGCGCGGACGACTCGGTCACCAAGGCCGTCAAACGGATCCTCAAAGCCGACCTCGTCGTGATCGACGACATCGGGCTGCTCCCGGTCCCCACCGAAGCCGCCGAAGCGCTGTTCCGGGTCATCGACGCCGCCTACGAACGCCGCTCGGTCGCGCTCTCCAGCAACATCCACCCCGGCGGATTCGACCAGATCCTCCCTGCCACCATCGCCACCGCCGCAGTCGACCGATTCATGCACCACGCCCACATCGTGCTCACCGAAGGCGACTCCTACCGCTTCGCCCAAGCCCGCGACGGCAAGGGGGTGACACCCCTGCCCTAACCCGCACGTGGGGAGATCTCATATCCACCGATGGGGAGAACCACTGTCCGCCACCGGGGAGATCTCACGTCCGCCACTGGGGAGAACCAAATGTCCGTTGACATTCACGGGCGTGATGTCCACCTTGTGGGAGCGATCTCGTCGTGCCATTGGCGGAGCGAGCCCACCGGAACCTGCTGCCGCCTACTTGCGTCCCACCTTGTCCGACGCGCAGGGCGGGTGACCGTCCGCATCGAGCCGACGAAGGAGGACCTCGTGTGCGCCTGGACCGGCCATAAGATCCCCGTTGCCGTAGCAGCCGCCGTGATCGCCAGCCTGCTCGCGGCCTGCGGCGGGGTGAGCGAGCAGCGCGTGGGGGACGACGACCAGCGCGACGGTGACGACGACCGGCGCGAGGAGGTCAGCGAGCAGCGCGTTGGGGACGATGGTCTGCGGTTCTTCGTCCACGGCCCCACGGTCGGGCCCGAGGAGGGTGAGGATGCTGAGGTCAGCGGCGTCCTTGCTGCCGCGGACGGGTGCGTGCTTCTCGAGGAGGGTGGGAGCCGGTTCCCTGTTGTGTGGCCAAGCGGCACGTCCGTCGCTGGTAGCGATCCGCTGGTGATCGAACTGCCATCGGGCGAGCAGGTCCACCTCGGCGACCGGGTCAGTGGCGGGGGCGGCTACTCCGACCCGGAGCGTCTCGGCATCGAGGTCCCCGCCGAGTGCCTCGACGAGTACGGCGAGGTCGCGGTGTTCAACCCCGACGACGACCCGGCGGCCGACCCCGGCTGACACACCTCTGCGCACGCTTCGACGCCGCCACCCACCGACCCGAGACGCCCCTGCCCAGCCCGTAGAGGCGGTTCGTCATCAGCAGCGACGGCGACGAACCCGACATGGTGAACACCTTTACCGCTGAGGGGTTCATTGCTCGCAACGTCGAGTGGGACAGCGGCCCGGCCTTCGACAGCACAGACCCGCACCTGATCCCCGTCCCCGACGACGCTACACCGGGTCTCTGGCGCGTCTGCACCGTCCCAGACACCCGGCCGGTGCGCCGAGTTCGAGATCACGGCCGACGGTGCCTAACCGCCGTGATGCACAGGTCGGGCCGGGCAGGCCAAGGGGTTGACCTGTCGGGCAGACAAGATATGTTGTCGCCATGAGGATCGGCGAACCCGCGCGGAAGCATGGAGTCAGCGACGCGGACATCCTGCACGCGGCCCGGAACGCGATGCGGTGGGTCGGGATGGACGACGACCTGACGATGCTCATCGGAGCTGCGACCGACGGTGCACTGCTGGAGATCGGTGTCCTCGACATTGACGGTGATGATCCCGTAGCCATCCACGCGATGCCGCTGCGGCAGAAGTTCTACCGGTTCCTCACGTGAGGGTGATGCAGATGCGACACACAGACGAAGAGATCGAACGCGCAGCGGCGCGGTTCGAGCAGCTCGCCGAGGAACTCGACCCCGCCTCTGCCCAGGTCGTGACCACCGACGACCTTCGCGACGTCGCCGAAGCCGCGAAGGCCGTCCGAGACGACGAAGCGAAGCTGCGAGAGGCCGTCGAGCTCGCCCGAGCACACGGCAGATCGTGGAACCACATCGCCGTGGCCCTCGGTGTCTCGCGTCAAGCGGCACGGCAGCGCTTCGCGGACAAGGTGGGCACCTGAGCCGCCCAGTGCGCACCCGAACGGAAAGGACGACGCGACCCCGCCGTTCATGCCGCTGCGGCACCGCCTCTGTATTGCGGTAGGGACCGCCCTTGCGGGCGGCCCCCCGCACAGATCCCAGCGTGCGCTGCTAACGCACTGGGCTCCTACCTTGGGTACGGCCGTCAAACCGCACGTTGGGCCATGGGTG
>PWEU01000087.1 GCA_003554005.1 Nitriliruptoraceae bacterium | reverse complement strand
GGGCGGCTGAGGGCGGCGACCGCCGCTGGCGGTTGCTCGCGCACCTCGGCGGGACCAGTCCCTGCTCCGGTGCGCGAGCAACCGCAAGAGGCCGGTGGTTGACCACACCGCGCCCAAGCCATCCCAGCTGCGCGCCACCGAGCCAGGGCCAGGCGCACGGCCTGAAGCCCGGCCACGGTGACGGCCATGACCACGGCCGGTCGCTGGCACCCCCGAGAAGCAGCGGACTGTTGCTGCTTCTCGCGCCCGCAACGACGGCGAGCCACCCGCGGCGGCCCAGGCCTTCGAGAAGCAGCGGACTGTTGCTGCTTCTCGCGCCCGGCACGTGGCGGGGGGCGGCGGGCGGCGGCGGGGCGGGGGGCGGCGGGCGGCGGCGGCGCGGCGGGCCGGCGGCGGCGGGTGGCGGCGGGTGGCGGCGAGGACCCGGGCCGACGGCGCGTACCCTCTCACCCGTGGCTTCCGCACCCCTGCCCCCGCTCGACGCGCACCCGTTCCTCGACGGGCTGCGCGAGCGTGTCATCGTGCTCGACGGCGGGATGGGCACGAGCCTGCAGACGGCTGGCCTGCCCCCTGCCGACTTCGGCGGTGACCACCTCGACGGCTGCAACGAGATCCTGGTCCGCACCCGGCCGGACGTGATCGAGCAGGTGCACCGCGACTTCCTCGATGTCGGGGTCGACGCGGTACAGACCGACACCTTCGGTGGCGCGCCCTGGGTGCTGGACGAGTACGGCCTCGGCGAGGACACCGAGGAGCTGAACCGCCTGGCCGCCGAGGTGGCTCGCCGAGCCGCCGACGCCTACGCGAGCCCCGGCGACCCCCGCTTCGTGGTCGGGTCGATCGGGCCGGGGACCCGTGCGCCGACGTTGTCGCTGGGCAAGGACCCGGCCGACACCCGCGACTTCATCGACGTGGGCGTGATGGAGGAGGGCTACCGCCGTCAGGTGCGAGGGCTGCTCGACGGCGGCAGCGACGTGATCCTGATCGAGACCTGCTTCGACCTGCTCCAGGTCAAGGCGGCCGTGGCTGCGACCAACGACGTCTTCGTGGAACGCGGCCAGCGTGTGCCGCTGATGGTGCAGTTCACGGTGGAGAAGGACATCAACACCCTCCTGCTCGGCACCGAGCCGCCGGCGGCGATCGCGGCGCTCGACCCGCTGGCGATCGACGTGCTCGGGATGAACTGTGCGACCGGCCCGGCGGACATGCGCGAGCACGTGCGGACCCTGGCCCGGCAGTCGCGGCTACCGATCAGCGTCGTGCCCAACGCCGGCATCCCCCACCTCGAGGACGGGCGGACCGTCTACCCGCTGGACGCCGCTGGTCTGGCCGACGCCCAGCGCGAGTTCGTGACCGAGCTCGGGGTCAGCATCGTCGGCGGCTGCTGTGGCACGACCCCGGCCCACCTCGCCGCGGTGGTCGAGGCGGTGCGGGGGTTGCGGCCGCGGGCCCGGGCGGTGGACCGGCCGGGAGCCGTGCGCCTCGGCGTGGCGGGCCGGCTGAGCGATCCAGCACGGCTACCCGGCAACCCCGCGGACCCGGACACGACCGGTAGCGCCACCGCTACCGGCCACGACGCAGCCACCGCAGCCGCCGCCCTCGTCGAAGCCAGCGCAGAAGCCACCACCGCAGCCACCCCCGCAGCCACCACCGCAGCCACCACCGTTGCCGCCCGCCACCGCGAGCCCATCGTCATCGAGTGGCGTCCGGCGCTGGCCTCGCTGTACTCCGCCGTGCCGATCGAGCAGGAGAACGCCTTCCTCGCGATCGGCGAGCGCGCCAACGCCAACGGTTCGAAGGCCTTCCGCGAGCTGCTGCTCGCCGAGGACTGGGACGGCACCGTCCAGCTCGCCCGATCCCAGACCCGTGAGGGCGCCCACGTCCTCGACCTCTGCGTCGACTACGTCGGCCGCGACGGCGTGCCCGACGTGACCCGGATCGTCGACCGGTACGCCACCCAGTCGACCCTGCCGCTGGTGATCGACTCGACCGAGGCGGAGGTGATCGAGGCGGCGCTCACCCGGCTCGGCGGCCGGGCCGTCATCAACTCCGTCAACCTCGAGGACGGGCGGGTCAAGGCCGACAGGCTCCTGCCGCTAGCCAAGCGCTACGGCGCGGCGGTGATCGTGCTCGCCATCGACGAACAGGGCCAGGCCCGCACCGCCGACTGGAAGGTCGAGGTGTGCGAGCGGGTGGCCCGCATCGCGATCGATGAGTACGGCCTGGAAGCCCACGACCTGATCTTCGACTGCCTGACCTTCCCGTTGGGGTCGGGGCAGGAGGACCTGCGCCGCGACGCGCTAGAGACCCTGGAGGCGATCGAGCGGGTCAAGCAGGCGGTGCCCGGCTGCGCCACGACGCTCGGGGTGTCCAACGTGTCCTTCGGCCTCTCCGCCGCCGCCCGGCAGGTGCTGAACTCGGTGTTCCTCAAGGAGGCCATGGACCGCGGCCTGGACTCCGCGATCGTGCCCCCGGGCAAGATCCTGCCGCTGCACCGCATCCCCGAAGAGCACGTGGCCGTCGCCAGCGACCTGATCCACGATCGGCGTGGCACGGCCGGCACCCCGCTGCCCAACGACCGCGACGACACCGACGGCGATGGCGGCGACCGCCGCGACGGCAGCGACGGCCCCGACGGCGATGGCGGCGACCGCCGCGACGGCCCCAACGGCGCCCCGGTCCCCCGCGGCCCCGACTACGACCCGCTGCACGAGCTGATGCGGCTGTTCGAGGGGGAGCGCGAAGCCGGCGCGTCCGCCGAGGAGCTGGCCGCCCTGCCCGTCGAGGAGCGCCTCGAGCGCCGCATCGTCGACGGCGACAAGGACGGCATCGGCGACGACCTCGACGAGGGACTGGCCGCCCACGGCCCCCTGGACATCATCAACCGCTTCCTGCTGGCCGGCATGGCCACGGTCGGCGAACTGTTCGCCTCGGGACAGATGCAACTGCCCTTCGTGCTGCAGTCCGCGGAGACGATGAAGACCGCCGTCGCCCACCTCGAACCCCACATCGAGGCCGCGGGGGGCGGGGCCTCTTCGACCAAGGGCCGGGTGCTGCTCGCCACGGTCAAGGGTGATGTGCACGACATCGGCAAGAACCTCGTCGACATCATCCTGCGCAACAACGGCTACGACGTCGTCAACCTCGGCATCAAGCAGGCGATCGACACGATCATCGATGCCGCCGAGGAGCACGACTGCGACGTGATCGGGATGTCGGGGCTGCTGGTCAAGTCCACGGTGATCATGAAGGAGAACCTCGAGGAGCTCAACATCCGTGGCCTCGCGACGAGGTACCCGGTGCTGCTCGGCGGCGCGGCGCTGACCCGTGGCTACGTCGAGGACGACCTCCGGGCGATCTACGAGGGCGAGGTGTTCTACTGCAAGGACGCCTTCGAGGGGCTGCGCGTGCTGAACGCGGTGATGGCGGCCCGGCGCGAGGCCGCCGAAGCCGCCGAAGCCGCCGAAGCCGCCGTCGCTGGGGGCCAGGACACCGAGGTGGCCGCCGGCGTGGGTGCCGACGTCGCAGCCGGCACCCGCGTCGCGGTGCGCACCGGGCTGGCCGAGCGTCGCCACCGCCGCAAGCCCACGGTCACCCGGGCCGCGGTCGACGCGCCGGCCCGGGACGCCGTCGGCCGACCACGCTCGGCCGTGGCCACCGACATCGAGGTGCCGACGCCACCCTTCTGGGGCCAGCGCACCGTGCGGGGCATCCCCGTCGGCGAGGTGGCACCGCTGCTCAACGAGGTGGCGCTGTTTCGCAACCAGTGGGGCTTCACCCCCGGGTCGCGGTCACCCGAGGAGTACCAGGAGATGCTCGAACTGCAGGCACGGCCGGTGCTACGCGAGTGGCTCGCCCGTGCCCAGGCCGAGAAGGTCGTCACACCCGAGGTCGTCTACGGCTACTACCCCGCCAACGGCGACGGCGATGACCTGGTGGTGTGGGACCCCGACGCGCCGCTGGAGCGTGAGCTGGTCCGCTTCTCCTTCCCGCGGCAGACCACGGGCCGGTTCCTGTGCATCGCCGACTTCCTCCGACCCGTTGAGCAGGGGGTCCCGGACGTGCTCGGGTTGCAGGTGGTCACGATGGGACGGCGCATCAGCGACGTCGCCGCGGCGCTGTTCGCCGAGGACCGCTACCAGGACTACCTGTTCGCCCACGGGTTCGGGGTGGAGATGGCCGAGGCCCTGGCCGAGCTCTGGCACCGCCGGATCCGCGAGGAGCTCGGCATCGCCGACGACGACGGCGACAGCGTGCAGGACTGGTTCCGGCAGGGCTACCGCGGCTCGCGCTACTCCTTCGGCTACGCCGCCTGCCCCGACCTCGAGGACCAGGCCAAGCTGTTCCGGCTGGTGGACCCGCGCGCCATCGACGTCGAGCTCACCGACGAGTTCATGCTCCATCCCGAGCAGTCCACCTCGGCGATCGTGATCCACCACCCGGAGGCGAAGTACTTCAACGCGCGCTGACCACGAGCGCGCAGCTGTCGTTCGCGCACCGTTCGCCGTGGCAGCGGGGCGCGCCATCGGGCTTCGAGGCGGGGTACGGAGCCGGGCACGAAGGCCCGCAACGACGGGGCCCAGCAACGACGGGGCCCGGCAACGACGGGGCCC
>PWEU01000218.1 GCA_003554005.1 Nitriliruptoraceae bacterium | reverse complement strand
GGTGCCGCCGTCGAGCTGGCGCCGGTGCCCGCTCCCGACGGCCAGGCTGGCGGGGCGGTGGACCGCCGCTGGCACGCGACCACGGTCCTGTACCGCTACCTCGCCGGCGACACCCCCGACGACTGGCGGGGCAACGACGACGGGTTCGTGGCCTGGTCGGTGGAGCAGCAGCGGGCGCTGGCCGGCAGCGGGCGCTGTCAGGTCTGGGTGGCCCTGCGCCACGGCATGCCCGTCGCCCGGCTCGGCCTGCTCCACGACCGGCAGGGGCTGGCGGTGGTGGAGGACGTGGTCGTCCACCCCGCGCACCGCCGCCGGGGCATCGCCTCCGCGCTGACCCACCGGGCGGTCGCGCACCACCTCGAGGTCGACCCGGGCGCCCGGATCGGGCTGGCCGCCGACCCGGGGGGCGGCGCGGACCGGCTCTCCCGCCGGCTCGGCTTCCGTCCCCACGCCACGGTGTGGATGGCGCACCGCGCAGCGCCCCCGCGCGACGAGCCGACTCGTCCGGTGGGCGGCTGAGGTCGAACCCCTGGCACAGGGTCCCCATCGACCGGGCGGGAGGTTGCTCATGCGCGTACTCGTCACGGGTGCGACGGGTTTCATCGGCGTGGAGGTCGCAACCCAGCTCGCCGAGCGTGGTCTGCGTCCACGGCTCATGGTGCGCCGGGCCTCCCGCGCGCCGCTGCTGCACCACCTCGACGCCGAGGTGGTCCACGGAGACCTCGGTTCGCCGGCGACGCTGCGGCGCGCGGTCGCGGGGTGCGATGCCGTCATCCACCTCGCTGGCCGTGCCGTGTTCGAGCCGGCGCACCGCCTGGTGGACTCGTTCGTCCACGGCACCCAGCACCTCGCCGCGGCGGCGGCCGACGCCGGCGTCGGCCGGTTCGTGTTCGCGTCATCCCTGCTCGTCCACGGTGACTCCCGGGAGCCCATCACCCCGGACACGCCCCCGGCTCCGGCGGTCGACTACGGCCGGGTCAAGCTGCTGGTGGAGCAGGGCTTGCGCCGGTTCGGTGCCGAGCGGGGCATGTCGGTGGCCAACCTGCGCCTGCCACACACCTACGGCGCCACGGATCAGCTCTTCGGGCGGGTGCGGACGGGGACCCTGGTGGTGCCCGGTCGGCGCTCGTCGCCCTATGCCCCCCTCCACGTCGTCGATGCCGCCCGAGCCCTGATCCGTGCGGCGGAGATCGGCTGGGTCGGTGCCGGCGCCCTCGCCGATCGCGAGAGCGTGGGGTGGGCGACCTTCCTCGGCGAGATCGATGCGCAGCTCCCCGGTCTGCGTGTGGTGCGTGCCCCCGCATCCCTGGCGTTGGTCGGGACGGGGGCGCTGTCGGCCGCGACGGCCTGGCGCAGCGCACCGAGCCTGTTCACCCCCGACACCGTGCGCAGCTGGAACCTCTCCCTACCCGTGGACCCCGGCGCACTCTGGCCCGAGCTCGGGATCGAGCCGCTCCTGCCCCCCTACCGGGAGGGCATCGCCCGCACCCTCGATGACCGTGTCGCCGTCCGCTGGCGACACCCCGTCGCCGATCGGCGCGCAGCGTGAGCTGCGCGTCGGGATGGCGTGCAGCGTGAGCTGCGCGTCCCCCTCCGCCTGTCGGGGCGGTGCCGGTGACCGGTAGTCTCGTCGGGCACACTACGCCCGCACGCACCTGCGAGGACCGCCCGTGGACCGCGTCATCCGGATCGGCATGCTCGGCTGCGGCACCGTGGGCGGCGGGGTGGCCACGATCCTGGCCCGCGAGTCCGATGACATCACCGCCCGGACCGGCGCCAAGCTCGAACTCGTCCGGATCGCCGTGCGGGATACGGCCCGTGACCGTGGCCTCGGGCTCCCGGCGGGCACCTTCACCACCGACCCACTGTCGGTCGTGGAGGCCGAGGACATCGACGTCATCGTCGAGGTGATGGGGGGCCGCGAGCCTGCCGGCAGCCTGATCCGCCGCGCCCTGGAGCTCGGCAAGCCCGTCGTCACCGCGAACAAGGAGCTGGTGGCTCACGAGGGGCCGGAGCTCTACGCCGCAGCGCAGGCGGCCGGCGTCGACCTGGCCTACGAGGCCGCGGTCGCCGGCGCGATCCCGATCATCAAGCCGCTGAAGGAGTCGCTGGCCGGCGACCGGGTGCTGCGGGTGGTCGGGATCCTCAACGGCACCACCAACTACATCCTGACCCGGATGACCGAGGAGGGTGCCGACTACGCCGAGGTGCTGGCCGACGCCCAGGCGCTCGGCTACGCCGAGGCCGACCCGACCGCCGACGTCGGCGGGCACGACGCCGCCGCCAAGTGCGCGATCCTGGCCTCGCTGGCCTTCGACACCACGGTCCACGCCGACGACGTGTTCACCCAGGGCATCGAGACCGTCAACGCCACCGACATCCGTGTCGCCGACCGCCTCGGGTACGTGGTCAAGCTGCTCGGCATCGCCAGCGAGGTCGACGGCCGCGTCGGTGTCCGGGTCCACCCGGCGTTCCTACCGAAGGCGCACCCGCTGGCCAGCGTCCGAGGCGCGTTCAACGCGGTCTACGTCGAGGCGGCCGCGGCCGGTGAGTTGATGTTCTACGGCCCCGGCGCCGGCGCCGAGCCGACCGGCAGCGCCGTCGTGGGTGACGTCATCGACGTCGCCCGCAACCTCCTGCAGACCGCCCGGGGGGCGATCGAGTCCCAGCACCGCGTCAAGGACCTGCGGTCCATCGACGAGCTGCGAACCCAGTACTACGTGCTCCTCGACGTGGAGGACGCGCCCGGGGTGCTCGCGGCGGTCGCGACCACCTTCGGTGACCACGGGGTGTCGATCGCCCAGGTCTGGCAGGAGGGGGCCGAGGACTCCGCGCAACTGGTCCTCATCACCCACCGCGCCCGGGAGGACGCCCTGCGGACCACGGTCGAGGCCCTCGCCCCCCTGCCCAGCATCCGCAGCGTCGCCAGCGTCCTGCGCGTCGAAGCCGAGGTGTTCGCCTCATGAGCTCACTCACCTCCCCCGTGACCGGTCAGGCCCACATGTGGCGGGGCATCATCGAGGAGTACCGGGACCGCATGCCGGTCTCCGAGACCCCCCCGATCGTCACCCTGCGCGAGGGCGGGACGCCGCTGATCCACTCCGAGTACCTCTCGGAGCTGACCGGCTGCGAGGTGCACCTGAAGTTCGACGGGTCGAACCCGACCGGGTCCTTCAAGGATCGCGGGATGACCATGGCGATCTCCAAGGCCAAGGAGGCCGGGGCCGAGGCCGTGATCTGCGCCTCCACCGGCAACACCTCCGCCGCCGCCGCGGCCTACGCGGCCAAGGCCGGTATGACGGCCGGGGTGATCGTGCCCAAGGGCAAGATCGCCCTGGGCAAGCTGGCCCAGGCGCTGGTGCACGGGGCCAAGGTGATCCAGATCGACGGCAACTTCGACCAGGCGCTCACGATCTGCCGGGAACTGGCCGACACCGAGCCGGTCGAGCTCGTGAACTCGGTCAACCCCTACCGCATCGACGGGCAGCGCTCGGCTGCGTGGGAGGTCGTCGACCAGCTCGGTCGCGCCCCCGACGTCCACGTCATGCCGGTCGGCAACGCCGGCAACATCACCGCCTACTGGCGGGGCTACCGCGAGTACCACGCCGACGGGATCATCGACCAGCTCCCGGTGATGCGCGGCTACCAGGCGGCGGGTGCCGCCCCCATCGTGCTGGGCTCCAAGGTCGACCAGCCGGAGACGATCGCCACCGCGATCCGCATCGGCAACCCGGCGTCCTGGCAGTGGGCCGTGGAGGCCGCCGAGGAGTCCGGTGGCTCGATCCGTGCGGTCACCGACCCGCAGATCATGGCGGCCTTCCGGTTGGTCGCGCGGCACGGGGTGTTCGCGGAGATGGCCTCGTCGGCCTCGATCGCCGGGCTGCTCGAGCTCAAGGAGCGGGGTGACCTGGAGCCGGGCCAGACGGTGGTGTGCGTACTGACCGGTCACGGTCTCAAGGACCCCGAGTGGGCGATCTCCGACAGCGACGAGCCGGTCACCATCCCACCCGAGGCCGGGGCGGCGGCGATCGAACTCGGACTGCGGTGACGGCCGTCGCCCGCCACCTGGCCAGCGTCGCTCGCGGGGTGCGCACAGGGGAGGGGTGATGGACCGGGTCCGTGTGGTGGAGGCGGCGCTCGACGACGCGATCGCGACCGCCGCGACCCCGGCGACGCCGGTCACCCCAGGGTGTGGATCGGCCCTCGGGGTGGCCGACGGGCCGACCGTGGCCGAGGCCCTGGCCGCCTACGAGGACCAGCTGACCTCCCGGGCGATCGACGTGCTGGCCCGCCGGCTCCGGGCCGAGGGGGTCGGCTACTACACGATCAGCTCCGCGGGGCACGAGGACAACGTCGCCCTGGGAGCGTTGACCCGTCCGAGCGACCCGGCGTTCCTGCACTACCGCTCGGGGGCGTTCTTCCTGGCCCGCGCCCGTCAGGTCGGTGCCGCCCTGGGCGCGATCGACGACGTGGTGTGCTCGCTGCTGGCCAACCGCGACGACCCCGTCGCCCGGGGTCGGCACAAGGTGTGGGGCAGCCGCGAGCGGTGGGTCGTCCCCCAGACCTCCACGATCGGCTCGCACCTGCCGAAGGCGGTCGGCACCGCCCTGGCCATCGACCG
>PWEU01000148.1 GCA_003554005.1 Nitriliruptoraceae bacterium | reverse complement strand
GGTGCCGCCGAGCTGCGGGCCGGTCGCGCCCGTGTCGGCGAGATCCAGCGGTGATCCGCTGCTTCTCGCGCTGTTCGCCGGTGGTTCGTCCCGCGAGCGACCGCTTGGGGCGAGAACCAGCCACTATCTGCTGCTTCTCGCAGCGCCGCCTGGCGGACCGCGCGGTGGCGATGCGTGCGGCGTGCTGTCCTAGAGTTCGAGCACACGTCCACAGGGAGTCAGTCGGTCATGGGTGACGAGCACACGAGCATCAGCGGGTTCCCGATCGAGGCCGTGTACGGCCCCGATCACCTCGGAGACTTCGACGCCGAGGTGCAGCTCGGCGAGCCGGGGAGCTTCCCCTTCACCCGGGGCATCTACCCGAACATGTATCGGGGGCGGCCGTGGACGATGCGGCAGTACGCCGGGATGTCCACGGCCGCGGAGTCCAACCGCCGTTACAAGTACCTGCTGGAGCAGGGCACGACCGGGCTCAGCGTCGCCTTCGACCTGCCCACCCAGATGGGCTACGACTCCGGGGCAGAGCTCGCCGCCGGTGAGGTCGGCAAGGTCGGGGTGGCGATCGACACCGTCGAGGACATGATCGCGCTGTTCGACGGCATCCCGCTCGGGGACGTCTCCACCTCGATGACCATCAACGCACCCGCCAGCCTGCTGCTGCTGATGTACGAGATCGCGGCCGAGGAGCAGGGGGTCGCCGCCGACCGGCTGCGGGGCACGATCCAGAACGACGTGCTCAAGGAGTACATCGCCCGGGGCACCTACATCTACCCGCCGGCGCCGAGCCTGCGCCTGATCGCCGACACCTTCGCCTACTGCGCGCAGACCCTGCCGCGGTTCAACACGATCTCGATCTCCGGCTACCACATGGGCGAGGCCGGCGCGACGCCGGTGCAGGAGATCGCCTTCCCCCTCGCGGATGCGATCGCCTACGTCGAGGCGGCGCTGGCGGCGGGGCTGGACGTGGACGCCTTCGCGCCGCGGCTGAGCTTCTTCTTCGTGGCCCGGTCGACCCTGCTGGAGGAGATCGCGAAGTTCCGGGCGGCGAGGCGGCTGTGGGCCGGCATCATGCGGGACCGGTTCGGTGCGACCGATCCGAAGAGCCAGATGCTGCGCTTCCACACCCAGACCGCCGGGGTACAGCTCACCGCGCAGCAGCCCGAGGTCAACCTGGTCCGGGTCACGATCCAGGCGCTGGCGGCCACGCTCGGCGGGACCCAGAGCCTGCACACCAACAGCTTCGACGAGGCGCTGGCGCTGCCGACGGAGAAGAGCGCCCGGCTGGCGCTGCGCACCCAGCAGGTGATCGCCCACGAGACCGATGTGACCGCGACGGTCGACCCCTTCGCTGGCTCCTACGCGATCGAGGCGATGACCGACCGCATCGAGGCCGAGGTGCAGGCCTACCTCGACCGGATCGACGAGATGGGGGGTGCGGTCGCAGCGATCGAGGAGGGGTACCAGAAGTCGGAGATCGAGCACTCGGCCTACGACCTGGCCAAGGAGATCGACGCCGAGCAGCGGATCGTCGTCGGGGTCAACCGCTACCAGCAGGGCCCCGACCCCCAGCCCGACCTGCTGCGGATCGACGAGCAGATCCAGGTGGACCAGATCGCCCGCACCGACGCGGTCAAGGTGGCCCGGGACCAGGCAACGGTCGACGCGGCGCTCTCCGAGGTGCGCGCCGCGGCCCAGAGCGACGACAACCTCCTGCCGCCGATGCGGTCGGCGCTGCAGGCTCGAGCCACGCTGCAGGAGGTGTGCGACGTGCTCCGCGACGAGTACGGCAGCTACATCCCCCGCGACGTGTTCTGATCCGAGGCCCGCGGAGCACTGCCACCCGGGGACGTGGGGCATCCGGCGGGATCCCCCACCTGCCGGGGTCCGTCAGCCGGATGGCTCCATGCCCGGCACCGGGTCGGCCTCGAGCCGAACTGCCATGGCCTGCGCCACGGCGATCAATCCCGACAGCGGCCGGATCATCACCCGGAAGCGGGTGATCCGGCCCTGCTCGTCGAGGGTGAGGTGGTCGAGTCCTTCGACGTCCCGGTCACCGACACTGGCGGTGAAGATCAACGCGACGGTGTCCTCGCCGTGGAGCTCGTCGAGGTAGGTCAGACCCTCCAGGGTGGCGAACGCGTGGCGCAGGAGGTGAGCCACCGCAGCGCGGCCGTGGTAGGGCTGGTGGACCGCCGGTGAGCGGAACTCCACGTCCTCGTGCAGCAGCGCGAAGACGGTGTCGAGGTCGTGGGCCTCCACGGCGACACGGAAGGGGTGCGGGGTCATGGTCGTGCTCCTGGATCCTGGGCTCCCGTGGCCTGGTGGCCTCGGGGCCTGGTGGCCTCGCGGCCTGGTGGCCTCGGGGCCTGGTGGCCTCGCGGCCTGGCGGCCCACCGGTCGGCCCGACCCTACCCCCACCCCGCGGTACGGTTCAGAGCCAGCGGTTCCGACCAGATCGGGAGTGGTGTGTCGCAACGGATCGTCATCCTCGGCGGAGGGCCCGCGGGCTACGAGGCAGCGCTGGTCGCCGACGAGCTCGGTGCCTCGGTCACCATCGTCGCCGACGAGGGCCTCGGGGGGAGCAGCGTCCTGTGGGACTGCGTGCCGTCCAAGGCCCTGATCGTCGCCTCCGAGGCGATGGATTGGGTGCGCACCGCCGACGACCTCGGGGTGCACATCGAGGGCCTGGACGGCGTCGACCGCACCGTGGTCGACTTCCGCAAGGTCGGCAACGGCGTGCTGGAACTCGGGGCCAACCAGTCCCGTGACATCGAACGGCGGGTGCTGGCCGGCCGGGTCGAGCTGGTGCGGGGCCGCGGTCGCATCTCGGGGCCCCACGAGGTCACCGCCACCCGCGAGGACGGTGCCGAGGTGGTGCTGCCGGCCGACTACGTGCTCATCTCGACGGGTTCGACCGCCCGGGTGCTGTCGTTCTTCGAGCCCGACGGCGAACGTGTGTTGGTCAGCCAGCAGGCCTACGGGCTGCCCGAGGTCCCCGAGCACCTCATCGTGGTCGGCTCTGGTGCCACCGGCGCGGAGTTCGCCCACGCTTTCCGCCGCTTCGGCGCCGAGGTCACCCTGGTCTCCTCCCGCGACCTGATCCTGCCGACCCAGGACCCGGACGCCGCCGCGGTGATCGAGAACGTGTTCGAGCGCCGTGGGATGCGGATCCTGCGCAACGCCCGGGCGGTCAGTTGCGAGCGCCGAGCTGACGGCGAGGTGGTCGTCGGCCTCAAGGACGGCGGCGAGGTGGTGGGCAGCCACGTGCTGTTCACCGTCGGCCAGGTCCCCAGCGTGGACGACATCGGCCTGGAGACCTGTGGCATCGAGCCGGGCCGCGGCGGAGGCATCGAGGTGGACGGGATCGGCCGGACCAGCGCTCGCTGGGTCTACGCCGCCGGGGACGTGCTCGGCGGGGTGATGCTCGCCTCGATGGCCGCCATGCAGGGTCGGACGGCGATGTGGCATGCCCTGGGCGAGGCCGTCCAGCCCATCCGCGGGGACGCGATCGTCGCCACGATCTTCACCGACCCCGAGGTGGCGACGGTCGGGATGTCGCCGGAGGAGGCCACCGCTGCCGGGTACCCGGTCGAGACGGCCCGCCTGGACTTCCGCTCCAACCCTCGCGCCAAGATGATCCACGGCCCCGACGGGTTCGTGAAGGTCCATGCCATGGTCGGTTCGGGCACCGTGGTGGGTGGTGTCGTCGTGTCAGCGCGGGCCAGCGACCTGATCCAGCCGCTCGCGGTCGCGGTCCAGAACCGGCTGTCGGTCTCGCAGCTGGCCCAGACCATGACGGTCTACCCGTCGATGGCCGGCTCCGTTGCCGAGTGTGCGCGGATGCTGATGGTCCGCCTCGATCCTGCCCGGCGCTGAGCCGCGAATGGCGAGGGAAGGGACCGGCGCTGCGGCCGGTTGTCCTGAACCACGCATGAACCCGGCGCGTCCCGTGCCCCTGACCGCGTTCCCACCCCGAGGTGCTCCCGTGCACGATGTCGAACTGTACGTCGATCCGGTCTGTCCCTTCTGCTGGCAGACCTCGAAGTGGCTGCGGCAGGTGCAGCGGCTGGAGGGCCTGGACGTCGGCTGGCGCTTCATCTCGCTCAAGATGGTCAACGAGGAGGTGGGCTACGACGGCATGCCGGAGCAGTACCCGGCCGTGCACGCCGAGGGCACCCAGCTGCTCCGGGTCCTGGCCGCCGCGAGGGCCCACGCCGGGAACGAGGCCGTCGGCACCCTCTACGCCGCGATCGGTGAGGAGCTGTGGGAGCGCCCGGCACCGGCGCCGGGTGACTTCGCCGCCGTCCTGTCGGTCCACGCCGGCGGGTTCGACGTCCGTGCCTCCCTGGTGCGCGTCGGACTACCGGAGTCGCTGGCGGCCGCCGCGGAGGACCCTTCGCACGACGCGGTGCTGCGATCGGAGACCGACGAGGCGCTGGCTCGTGCCGGCGCGGAGGGCGGCACGCCGATCGTTGCCTTCGACCCGCCCGATGGTCCGGGGTTCTTCGGGCCAGTGATCTCCGACCTGCCGTCGGACGAGGACGCGGTCGCCTACTACCGGGCGATCGAGCTCCTGGCCCGGTGGCCGGGCTTCGCCGAGCTCAAGCGGTCGCTACGGACGCTGCC
>PWEU01000131.1 GCA_003554005.1 Nitriliruptoraceae bacterium | reverse complement strand
TCGCGGCGCTCGGGATGATCGGGGTGCCGCCGACGGTGGGGTTCATCACCAAGTGGTACCTCGGCCTCGGGGCCGTCGAGGCCGGTCAGCCCTGGGTCATCTGGGTCCTGGTGGCCAGCACGCTGCTGAACGCCGCCTACTTCCTCCCGGTGATCGCCCGGGCCTGGCTCTCAGAACCCGACACCGAGGTGGGCGCGCGGGAGGTCGGGGTGAGCTACCCAGCCCGCCGGTACGGGCCGGTCCGGCTGCCCCGCATCCGGTTGGAGGCGGACCCGTGGCTGCTGCTGCCTCCGATCTCGACCGCAGTCAGCGTGGTCGTGCTGGGGGTGCTCGCCGGTGTGCCGCTGAGCCCCATCTCCTGGGCCGAGGACATCGCCCGTGAGCTGCTGGGGCGGCTGTGAACGCGCTGCTGTGGGTCGCCCCGATCGCCTGGCCGCTGCTGGTGGCCGGGCTCGTGGTGGCGTTCTGGCGCGGTGGGGCGCCCCGGCTCGTGCCCTGGCTGGTGGCCTCGGGCCCGCTCCCCGCGCTGCTCCTGGCCGCCCTCGGGCCGAGGGGGCCGGCACCCGCTCTGCCGTGGCTGCTGCTCGACCTCCGGCTCGAGCTCGAGGTGACCTCACGGATCCTGCTCCTGGCGACCGCTCTCGTCTGGTCGGCGGCCGGCATCGCCGCTCCTCGGTTGACGGCCGAGCGCTGGAGTACGGCGTGTCTGTGGTCGCTGCCCCTCGCCGGCAACGTCGGGCTGATCCTCGCGGCCGACCTCATCTCGCTCTACAGCTTCTACGCCGTCATGACCTTCTCGGCGTACGGCCTGGTCGTTCACGACCGGACCGACGCCACCCGCCGGGCCGGACGTGTGTACGTGGTCATGGCGGTGCTCGGTGAGGCCATGCTGATCAGCGGCCTGGTGCTGGCGGCGGGCGCTGCGGGCAGCACCGACAACGCCCTGGTCGCCACCGCGCTAGCCGACGCCGACCGGCGGGAGCTGATCGTCGGGCTGCTGACCGCCGGGTTCGCGGTGAAGGCCGGGGTCGTGCCGCTGCACGTGTGGCTGCCGCTGGCCCACCCGGCGGCCCCCGTGCCCGCCAGCGCCGCGCTGAGCGGTGCGATGATCAAGGCGGGCCTGGTCGGGTGGCTGTCGGTGCTGCCGCTCGGTGCGGTCTCGGCCACCGGCTGGGCGGTGGCCCTGATCACCGCGGGCCTGGCGACCGCCTACACCGGTGCCCTGATCGGGGTCCTGCAGGACCGTGCCAAGGTGGTCCTCGCCTACTCGAGCATCAGCCAGATGGGGCTGATCACGGTGCTCGTCGGTGTCGCCTTCGTCGCCCCCACCGCCGCGCCGATCGCGGTGGCCGGTGCCGTCACCTACGCCCTCCACCACGGCGTGGCCAAGGGGGCGCTGTTCCTCGGGGTCGGGGTCCGCTCGGCCTGGGGCGGGGCACGTGGCCGGTGGCTGGTCCTGGCTGGCGCGGCCTTCGCCGGACTGTCGCTGACGGGAGCACCCCTGACCAGCGGGTTCGTGGCCAAGGCGGCGATGAAGGAGGCGGTGGCGACCATCGGCGCGCCGTGGGCCAGCCGGTTGACGACGGCGCTCACGGTGGCCGCGATCGGGACGACGCTGCTGATCGCGCGGGTGCTGGTCCTGCTGGCCCGCCCCAACGAGGCCGACCGCCGTGCGCAGCGTCCCTCGGCGGCGGGGGAGCGGTCGCTGGTCGCCGGGTGGGCTCTGCTCCTGGTGGCGACCGCCGTGGCCACCTGGACCGTGCCCGCGCGCTGGTCAACGGACGTACCCGCCCCGGCCGTCTACCCCTCGGCGCTGGTCGCCGCCACGTGGCCGGTGCTGGTCGGTACCGCGCTGGCCTGGGCGACGACGCTGCTGGCCCGGCGCAGGCGCACCGAGCCGGGCACGCCGTGGATCCCCGCCGGCGACCTCGTCGTCCTCGCCGAGGCAGCCGCACCGACGGCCCGCCACCTCGCCGCCTGGGTGGTGGCCACGACGACCGCGGCCCGTGATCGCCTCGGTGCCCTGGCCGGCAGGTTCGAGGCCCGGGTGCGCCCCGGCGAGGGGTTCTCGCGGGTGGACGTGGCGCTCAGGCGGTGGCAGGTCGCCGGGGGGCTGTTCCTGCTGGTGGGCGCCGCCTTGGCCCTGGCGCTGGGCGTCGCCGGTTGACGTTGCTGCGAGCCTCGAACGGCCGTCGGTCGGCGCATGCCGCCGTCAGCGCACCATCTTCAGGAACCGGCGGGTGCGCTCGTGCTGCGGGTCGCTGAGGACCTGCTCGGGAGGGCCCTCCTCGACCACCGCGCCGTCGTCCATGAACACCACGCGGTCGCCGACCTCCTGGGCGAAGCCCATCTCGTGGGTGACGACCATCATCGTCATCCCCTCCTCGGCGAGGTCGCGCATCACCGCGAGCACCTCGCCGACCAGCTCCGGGTCCAGGGCGGAGGTCGGCTCGTCGAACAGCATCATGTCCGGGTCCATCGACAGCGCCCGGGCGATGGCCACACGCTGCTGCTGGCCCCCGGACAGGTGGGAGGGGGAAGCGTCGATCTTGTCCAGCAGGCCCACCCGCTCCAGGTTCTGGCGCGCGACCTCCCGGGCCTCGCCCTTGCTGCGGTGGCGCACGCGACGCTGCGCGATGGTCAGGTTGCGCAGCACCGACAGGTGCGGGAACAGGTTGAAGGACTGGAACACCATGCCGATGCGGCTGCGCAGCGCGTCCACGTCGGCGTCGATGTCGGTGATGTCGTCGCCCTCGATGAGGATCTGCCCGGAGTTGGGTTCCTCCAGCCGGTTCACGCAGCGCAGCAGGGTGGACTTACCCGAACCCGAGGGACCGACGACGCACACCACCTCGCCCTCGTTGACGTGGAAGTCGAAGCCCTTGAGGACCTCGAGCTCACCGAAGGACTTGTGGAGGTCGCGCACCTCGATCGCGGGGACCTGCCCGTCCGATCCGCCTGTGGTCATCGAGCTGCTCTTTCGTCGGTGAGGCTCAGCGTGAGCGCGCGTTGCGTCGTTCCAGCACGCGGACGAGCTGGGTCAGTGGCACGGTGATCATGAGGTAGACCGCGCCGACCACGATCAGCGGCGTCGCGTTGGCGTTGATGTTCAGCAGGTCGCGGCCGAACTTCAGCAGCTCCTTGGTGGCCGGGGTGGTACCGATCACGAACAGCAACGAGGTGTCCTTGATCAACAGGACCAGCTCGTTGGTCAACGGCGGGATGATGATGCGGAAGCCCTGGGGGATGATGATCGAGACCATCGCCCGGGTGTAGGACATCCCCAGCGACCGGGCGGCCTCCATCTGGCCCTTGGGGACCCCTTCGATGCCGGCGCGGATCGTCTCGGCCATGTAGGCCGCGGCCACGATGCCGAGGCCGAGGGTGATCGTGACCAGGGTCGGCCAGCGCGTGCCGAAGGCGATCGGGATCCCGATGCCCACCAGGAAGATCGTCAGCAGGGCGGGAAGCCCCCGGAAGATCTCGATGTAGATCGTCGCCAGCCAGCGGTAGGGAGTGATCGAGGACAGCCGCATCAGCGCGAGCAGGAGCCCGAAGGCCAACCCGAAGCTGAAGGCGAGGAAGGTGTAGAGGATGGTGTTCCGGGCCGCGATCGTCAGGACCTCGGGGAACATCGTCCGGGCGAGTTCGGCGTTGAAGAAGTTGCGCCGCGTGGTCTCCCAGTCGGCCAGCAGGACCAGCCCCGCCAGCGCGAGCACGAAGACCACGTAGAGCACGCCGCGCACCAGCTTCTGCTGCTGGCGTTTCGTCAACCTCCTTGTGCTCCGAGCCCCTGACGTCGCTGCGCTGGCAGCCATCGCTGTGCTCCCCTCAGCGGTCATGGTCGGACGGAACCGTAGACGACGCCGGGCCCGCCGCGGGTCTCGCCCTGTCGGGCGGTCCGCTGGCGGGCCCGGGTACGGGGTGGTCCGACCGGCCGCATCGCAGCGATACGACCGGCCGGTGGTCGGATCAAGCCTCGCCGAAGTAGCGGTCGAACAGTTCGTCGTAGGAGCTGTCGGCGCGCATCTCGGCCAGGGTGTCGTTGATCAGCGCGAGCAGGGCGTCGTCGCGACCCTGCTCCAGGGCGAAGCCGTAGTCCTCGCCGGTGTCGTAGGTCTCGACCACCTCGACGTTGTCGTCCTGGTCGGCACGGTTGGCGTTGACCGGCTCGTCCTGCAGGATCGCATCGATCGCACCGGCCTCGAGCGCCGTGAACAGTTCACCGCCACCCTCGTAGGAACGGATCTCCGCGCCAGGCACGTTCTCCTCGGCGTAGTCGGCGCCCGGGGTGCCGGATTGGACACCGACGGTCACGCCCTCGACGAGATCGTCGATCGAGGAGAGGTCGGAGCCGACGGGCACGAGCAGGGACTGGATCGCGGAGTAGTACTCGTCCGAGAAGTCGACGTTGGCGGCCCGCTCCTCGGTGATGGTCATCGCCGAGGCGGCGACGTCACAGGTCCCGGCGGCCATCTCCGCACCGGAGGTCAGGCCCTCGAAGCCGGTGTTGACCACGACCAGGTCCAGGCCGTTGCGGTCGGCGATCTCCTGCATCAGGTCGATGTCGAAGCCGCTGTAGCCCGAGGGGGCGTCGGGGTCCTCGAACTCGAAGGGCTCGTAGGGGACCTCCGAGCACACGGTGAGGGTGTCG
>PWEU01000413.1 GCA_003554005.1 Nitriliruptoraceae bacterium | reverse complement strand
CTGTCGGTCTGCTACGACCTGCGGTTCGCGAACCTGTACTGGGAACGCTCACCAGCGGTGGATGTGGAGTTGGTGGTCGCCAACTGGCCGGCGGCGCGCCGCCTCCACTGGCGCCGCCTCGTCGACGCCCGGGCCATCGAGAACCAGACCTACGTCGTGGCCGTGAACCGCGTCGGCGTCGGTGGTGGACTGGACTACGCCGGGGACAGCCGGGTGGTCGATCCCCTCGGGGAGGTCCTGGTGGCCGGTGCCGGTGCCGAGACGATCCTCCTGGCTGACCTGCGGGCGGAGGTCGTCGCCGAGGCGCGGCGCACCCTGCCCTTCCGCGATGATCGGCGCGTGCTGGAGCGGTGACCTTCAGGTGACCGTGATGCCCTGCAGCCGGGGGTCGGCCGGGGGCAGCTGCGGGTCCATCTCCTTCAGGGTGTCCACCAGTAGCTGCGCGATGGCGACGTCCCTGGCCCATCGTCGGTCGGCCGGGATGACGTACCACGGCGCCCACTCGGTGGAGGTCTCGGTGATCGCCTCCTCGTAGGCGGCGCGGTACAGCGGCCAGTCCCGACGGGCCTCGATGTCCTCGGGCTCGAACTTCCAGTTGCGCTCCGGGTCGTCGATCCGGCGTTGGAGCCGGGACCGCTGCTCCTCGTGGGAGATGTGCAGCCACACCTTGAGGATCGTGGTGCCCTCGTCGGTGAGGAGCCGCTCGAACTCGCGGATGTGGTGGTAGCGGCGCTGCCACACCTCCGGGGGCACCAACTCCTTGACCCGCACCACCCCGACGTCCTCGTAGTGGGAGCGGTTGAAGATGCCGATCTTGCCGCGGCGGGGCACGTCCCGGTGGATCCGCCACAGGTAGTCGCGGGCCAGCTCGGCCTCCTCGGGGCGCCCGAAGCCGCGGACCCACCCCCCCTGGGGGTTGACCCCCTCGAACACCCGCCGGATCGTCGAGTCCTTCCCGGAGCTGTCCATCCCCTGCAGGATCAGCAGCACCGAGCGCTGCGACTCGCCGAACAGGTGGGCCTGCAGCTCGCGGAGCTCCTCCTGGAGCTCGGCCAGTCGCGCGTAGCCGTCCGACTTCTTGCCGAGGCCGAGCCGGCTCTTCGTCTCCCGTTCCGCGAGCTGCGCCGGCTCGCCGGGTCGGACCTGGAGCTCCTCGAGCACGGCGTCCCTCTCTGTGGGCGTGACTGGTCGGCGGGTCGCTCGGCAGCGCTGCTCGCGCGACCTGGATGGTGTGTCACCCTAGGGGCGCCGGTGGCGGCCGGCAGGGTGCCTGTCCCGGTGTCGGTGTCCGCGGGCCGGCGCCAGGTCGTCCGGGTGGCCGGGTAGCGTCGTCGTGCTCGTCACCTCGCCGTCCCCGCAGGGAGCTCGCCCCGTGCGCATCGCGCTGGCCACCGCCGCCGACCAGGTCCACACCGACCAGGACGACACGCCGCTGCTGGCAGCCCTGGCGGCGGCCGGCCACGAGGCGTCACTGGTCGCCTGGGACGACCCCGAGGCGGAGTGGGAGCGCTTCGCTGCGGTCCTGATCCGGTCGACCTGGGACTACCACACGCGCCGCGACGCCTTCGTGGACTGGGCCCGTGAGGTGGGTGGGCGCACCCGGCTGTTCAACGACGCCGAGGTGGTGCGGTGGAACACCCACAAGAGCTACCTGATGGAACTGGAGGAACGCGGGACCCCGATCGTGCCGACCGCGTGGCTGGCTCGGGGTGACCGTGTGGATCTGGCCGCGCTCGCGACGGCACGGGGGTGGGAAGAGGTCGTGCTCAAGCCGGCGGTCGGCGCCGGAGGCGACGGCATCGAGCGGCTGTCAGCGAGCCGTGGGCAGGCGGCGCTCGATGCGCTGAGCGACGCCGGTGACGTGCTGGTGCAACCCTTCCTCCCGACGATCGCGACGGCGGGCGAGCTCAGCGTCATCCTCTTCGATGGCCGGGTCAGCCACGCCGTCCGCAAGCGCCCAGCGGCGGGTGCCTACCTGGTTCAGATCGAGCACGGCGGGGTGTACGAGCCGCTGCAGGACGTGCCGGCCGAGGCCGCCGAGCTGGCCCGCTGGGTCGTCGAGGCGACGGGGCGGCAGCTGCTGTACGCCCGGGTGGACCTGCTGGTCGACGCGGTCGGGACCTGGCAGGTCAACGAGCTCGAGGTGACGGAGCCGAACCTGTTCATGGACCTGGTCGAGGGCTCCGCCGCGCGCTTGGTGGTGGCGATCGAACGCGCCGTCGGCTGACCGGCACGAAGCCAGCTCACACGATCACGTCGCCACCCGCCACCTCGCAGCCTGCACACGACCGCCCCGCCCGCCCCGCTCCGCCCAGGCACCCCGCCCCGCTCGGCCCAAGGACCCCACCCCCCGGCCCCCGCCCACCCCGGCCCCCGCCTCGCCCAAGCGCCCCGCCCCCCGGCCCCCGCCCACCCCGGCCCCCGCTTAGCCCAAGCGCCCCGCCCCCGACACGGAGCACCTCGATGTCCCAGCTGTTCGCGCCGCTCGAGCTCCGGTCGGTCACGCTGCGCAACCGCATCGGGGTCTCCCCGATGTGCCAGTACCGCGCCACCGACGGGCTGGCCAACGCGTGGCACCACGTCCACCTCGTCTCCCGGGCGGTGGGCGGCAACGCCCTGGTGTGCGCCGAGGCGACGGCGGTGCTGCCCGAGGGCCGCATCTCCCCGGGGTGTCTCGGGTTGTGGAACGACCAGCAGGTCGAGGCGCTAACGCCGATCGTCGCCGAGATCCGTGACCACGGGGCGGTCCCGGCCATCCAGCTGGCCCACGCGGGTCGGAAAGCTTCGACGGCACCGCCGTGGCAGGGTGGTGGTCCGGTGGCCCCCGAGGACGGAGGCTGGGAGGGGGTCGCGCCCAGCCCGGTGGCCTTCGACGAGCGGGCTCCGGTGCCCAGCGAGCTCGACGCCGCGGGGATCGCGCGGGTGGTCGCGGCGTTCCGGTCGGCGGCGCAGCGCGCGGCGGCGTCGGGGTTCGAGCTGCTCGAGGTCCACGCCGCTCACGGCTACCTGCTGCACAGCTTCCATTCGCCGCTGACCAACCCCCGCGCCGATGGCTACGGCGGTGACCTCGTGGGCCGCACCCGGCTCACCCGGGAGGTGGTCACCGCGATCCGGGAGGTCTGGCCCGACCGCCTCCCGCTGGCCGTGCGGTTGTCCGTGACCGACTGGGTGCCCGGCGGGTGGTCGGAGGACGATGCGGTCCAGCTGGCGAGGTGGCTGGTCGAGGACGGCGGCGACCTGATCGACTGCAGCTCCGGGGGGACGCTGCCCGGGGTCCGGGTGCCGACGGCTCCCGGCTACCAGGTCCCCTTCGCGGCGCGCCTCCGCCGCGAGGCCGGCGTCGCGACGGCAGCGGTCGGGATGATCAGCGAGCCCGACCAAGCCGAGGGCATCGTCGCCCGCGGCGACGCGGACCTGGTCCTCCTGGGCCGGGAGTCGCTGCGCGATCCCTACTGGCCGCGCCGTGCCGCCGTCGCCCTGGGGGCCGTGGACCGGCTGGCGGTGCCGGATCCGTATGCCCGCGGCTGGACGTGACCCGGCAGCAGGTGGCGGCCCGACGCTGACGCCGGCGCACGGTTCGCCTATCGTGCTCGCTGGTGGTCGGGGGGAAGGTGTCGTGTCCCGGCTGCCGTACCGCACCAGCAACCGCCTCGGAGGACCCCGTGAGCGCCATCTCCGCACCGAACCCCGTCGCCCCAGGTCGCGTTCTGGCCGATCTCGTTCCCGGCTCACGGGTCAAGGACGCGCTGTTGGTCGGCGCGTTCGCCGTCGTGCTCGGGCTGTCCGCGCAGATCGCGGTACCGCTGCCCTTCACCCCGGTCCCGGTGACCGGGCAGACCTTCGCGGTCCTGCTCGGTGCGGCGGCGCTCGGCGCCGGACGTGCGACGCTGGGCAGCAGCCTCTACCTCGTGCTCGGGGTTGCCGGCGTGCCGTGGTTCACGGCGACGGGCGGAGCGTCCTTCGGCTACATCGTCGGGTTCGTCGCGGCGGCCGCGATCGTCGGTCGCCTCGCCCGGCTCGGCAACGACCGCACCGTGGGTCGCACGGTCGCGCTGATGGTGGTCGGCAACCTCGTCATCTACGCCTTCGGCATCACCGGGCTGGCGCTGTTCCTCGGCGTCGGTCTCGTCGAGGCCACGCTGCTCGGTGCCGTGCCGTTCCTGATCGGCGATGCGGTCAAGCTCGCCCTGGCGGCGGCGCTGCTGCCGGCGACCTGGAAGCTCGTCGGGTCCCACCAGGCCTGACCCCCTCTCCCGCGTCGGCTGGTCGAACCCCCCGTTGGCCAGCCGGCGCGGGGCAGCGCGTGGCCGTGGCGCTCGTGGCCGTGGCCACGGACCGCAAGAGATCGTTTTGGTCGCCACGCGTGGCTGATCGACCCCGTCCACTACCCCCCTGACCTGCGAAACTGAAGCGTTGTCCAACCGTGGAGGGTGGCAGGTGGCCAGGTACGCGATCACCGGTTCGAGCGGGCTGATCGGCGAGGCGGTGATCGCCTCGTTGACCGCTGACGGGCACACGGTGCAGCGGGTCGTGCGGGACGGGTCGAAGGCCGGGCCGGATGACGTCGTGTGGGACCTGTCGTCCCGCACGATCCAGGCCGAGAAGCTCGAAGGCGTGGACGTCGTCGTCCACCTCGCCGGGGAGCCGATCGGTGCGGCGAGGTGGACGGACGAGACCAAGCGTCGCATCCG